>NZ_BAAAVI010000027.1:0-25340 GCF_039534445.1 Streptosporangium fragile
CCGCGACCCTCACCTTGGCAAGGTGATGCTCTACCACTGAGCCACTTCCGCGTGTCTTCCCCGGGGTTTCGCTCCCCGTGGCGACGAGAGAACTCTAGCGGGTTTTCCGGGTGCTTGCGTAACCGCGCGTTCAGCCACCCGTCAGGCCGGGTCCGCCGGGGACCGCCCGCGCGGCCCGCCCGGACGGCTCCGCCCGCCGGGCCGGACCCCCGGTCAGCCCGCCGAACCGGACTGCTCGGCCGGGCGGCGGAGCTGACGGGCGACGCTGCGCTCGACCGCCGGCAGGGTGAGGAAGATCTCCAGGATCCGGGTGAGGCGGTGCACCTCGATCCGGTGGAAGGCCGGGCCGTCGGCGCGGGCCAGCAGGAAGGTCAGGGCCAGCGGCGGCAGCGGGGCGGCGATCACGTGGAGGCCGGAGGGGAGGGTGGACGCCGTGGGGCGGCCGGGGGTCTCGTCGGGGAACGGGACCTCCTCCGGGGCTCGCCAGCTGGAGTGCACGATCGTACGCGGCACCCGCTCGGTCGCCGCCGCCGCCCAGTCGGCGCTGAACAGCACCGGCATGGAGTCGATCAGGGTCGCCAGGGCGCGGTCGCCCGCCGTGGTGATGTATTTGAGGATCTCCAGCTCCGGGTAGGTGCCCGGCGCCTCGCGCGTGCCCCACACGCCCTCGACCACCACGCCCGGCACGCTCTCCAGCCCCTCCACCAGAGGCTCGCGGGGAGCCGAGTCGGGCCAGTAGACGGTGATGTCGTCCAGCGCGCGGCCCTCGCCGCGGTCGAGGACCACCACCTGGGTGATGTCGGCCCCGGCCGCGCCGAGGACACGGGTCACCTTCCCCAGGGAGCCCGGCTGGTCGGGCAGTGCGATCCGCAGCCGCAGGAGCATCCGCGAGCCTCCCATTTCACGTCTGACTACGTCAGGGCCACCATACCCAGCGACGGATTCGTCCCGCTCGCGGTGGTGCGGTAGAACAACCAGGTGGAGTCGTTGAAGCTGGGATCTCTGGAGGTGTGGCCACCGGTCGTCCTCGCGCCGATGGCGGGGATCACCAACGCGCCGTTTCGCACCCTCTGCCGGGAACAGGGCGGTGGCCTGTTCGTCTGCGAGATGATCACGACGCGGGCGCTGGTGGAGCGCAACGCCAAGACGCTCAAGATGATCCGGTTCGGGCCGCGGGAGAACCCCCGCAGCATCCAGCTCTACGGGGTCGACCCGGTGACCGTCGGCCGGGCCGTCCGCATGATCGCCGAGGAGGACTTGGCGGACCACGTCGACCTCAACTTCGGCTGCCCGGTGCCCAAGGTGACCCGCCGGGGCGGCGGCTCCGCCCTGCCGTACAAGCGGAACCTGTTCCGCGCCATCCTGCGCGAGGCCGTACGCAACGCCGGCACGCTCCCGGTCACCGTGAAGATGCGCAAGGGCATCGACGACGACCACCTGACCTACCTGGACGCCGGGCGGATCGCCGTGGAGGAGGGCGTCGCGGCGATCGCGCTGCACGGGCGCACCGCGATCCAGCACTACGGCGGCACCGCCGACTGGGCGGCGATCGCGCGGCTGAAGGAGAGCGTGCCGGAGATCCCGGTGCTCGGCAACGGCGACATCTGGAGCGCCGACGACGCCCGCCGGATGATGGACCTGACCGGCTGCGACGGTGTCGTCGTGGGCCGGGGCTGCCTGGGGCGCCCGTGGCTGTTCGCCGACCTGGCGGCCATGTGCGAGGGGAGCGGCGAGCGGCGCCGCCCCTCGCTGGGCGAGGTCGCCGCCACCATGGACCGGCACGCGGCCCTGCTGACCGAGTGCTTCGGGAGCGAGCCGCACGCGGTGGCCGACTTCCGCAAGCACGTCGGCTGGTACCTCAAGGGCTTCGTCGTCGGCGCCGACCTCCGCCGCCGCCTGGCCACCGCGGAGTCCCTCGCCGGGCTGCGCGAGGGACTCGCCGAGCTCGACCCCGCCCAGCCGTGGCCCGACGGCGTGGACGCCCCCCGGGGCAAGACCCACCCGCGCGACCGGGTCCACCTGCCCGCCGGCTGGCTGGACGACCCGTACGACCTCGCCGTTCCCGAGGCCGACGCCGAGCTCGACACCTCCGGCGGCTGACGGCGGGGAGGGCGGGGGAGGGCGAAGGCCCGCGGGGCAGGGTGACCGGGGAGTGCCCGCGGGGTGAGGCCGGCCGCGTCGTGCGGGCGGTCAGCCCTTGATGACCGCGGTGACCTTGCTGACGGGTTCCGCGATCGCGTTGAGGGCGTTCTGCAGCGCCCTTCTCTCCGCGAGGGTGACGTCCCGGTAGTTCTTCCAGCCCTTCCCGGGGATGCGGTGCCGCTCCAGCACCGCCTCGATTTTGTCGAACTCGGTCACGATGTCGAGCCAGAGCTTGGTGTCACGCACGAGGAGCGGCTCCCGCAGGTACTTGATAGCGGTCTTGGCGCCGTCCACGTTGGCCGCGAAGTCCGACAGGTCCGTCCCGGCGTACTCGTTCTCCTCCCCGGTGATCTTCGTTGTCGCCACCTCGGCCAGCAGGCTGGCGGCCCCGTTGGACAGGTCCAGCGCGTTGAACTCCTCGGCGGCGATCTGCGTCTTGAGCCGCTGGATGTCGACGAGCAGGCGATCGGCGATCTTTCCGTCCTCCTCGGTGAGGGCCCGTGTCTCCCACAGGCTCCTTTCCAGGCGGTGGAACCCCGTCCACTCCCGGACGGCCGTCGGATCCATCCTGCGCTCGTCGATGTTCGCGTCGATCTCCCCCTGCCTGCCGCCGATCTTCTCCGCGACGGGTTCGATGGACTCGTAGTAGACCCTGGTCGGGGCGAAGAGCTTTCTGGCCCTTTCGAGGTCCTTTTTCTTGATCGCATTGGTGAAGGAGCGCGTTTCCTTGAGGAGTTCGGAGACCTGTCCCTCGACCCACGTCTTGTAGTCCCGGGCCGCCCGTCGTTTCAGGTTGCCGATGCTGTCCGAGGGGGCGTTTCCCCCTTCGACGACGAGAACGGGCTGCCGCAGTCCCGGGCCCGGTTCCCGGTGGCCGGGTTTGCAGGCGGTCTCGAAGGTTCCGGGATAAAGTTCGATGATCATCGTTCCGGTCCTGCCCGCCTCGATGTTGTCCTCCTCGCCGAGGATCTTCCTGTCGGGGCCGTACACATAGAACTCCGTCGCTTCCCTCCCGGTGTTCCGGATCTCGAACCTGATCGAGCCCGGAAGGACCTTTCCCGGGGTGAGGAGGCATTTGTCGTCACTGGATTCGACGGTGACCTCCCGGGTCGTGGCCGGAGGGGTGTCGGGCTTGCCGTTCCCGCACGCCGCCGTCGCGACCAGGAGGAGCACCAGCGCGGGGAGCGGGCGGGCCGTCCCGAGGCGGTTCCGAGGCCGCGCCTCAGAACGTGGCGTCCTTGACACTTTTCGCCTCCTGCTTCTGCTCCTCGGTCAGGTTGACGGCCTCGCGCAGGTCGGCGCCGGTCAGGTCCGCGTTCTCCAGGTTCGCGCCGCTGAAGTCGGCGCCGCGGAGCGTGGCGTTCCGCAGGTCCGCGCCGTTGAGGTCCGCGCCCGTGAGGTCGGCGCCGATGAGCTCGGCCTCCGGCAGGCGCGCGGAGTCGAGATGGGCCGAGTTCAGGTCGGCGCCGATGAGCCGGGCACCGGTCAGGTCGACCTTCCGGAGGTCGGCGCCGTTCAGCCGGGCGTTCTCGAGGTTGGCGTTGCTCAGGTCGCTGTCGGAGAGGGAGGCGACGCTGAGATAGGTGTCCCGCAGGTCCACGTAGGGGACTTCGATCCCCCGCAGGTTCGGCCCCCGCGTCGTGGTCCCCCTCGCCTCGCTCGTACGGCGCAGGTCTCCGATGACCGTCATCGCGGCCTGGATGTCGATGCTCGGCGCCGGTACGGCGCTGCTCCGCCTGGCCGCCTTCTCCCGCTGGGCCCGGTCCTTTTCGGACTGCTCGCGGACGAAGGCGGTCAGCACCTCGGTCACCGTCTCGTGGTCGCGCTCGGAGTCGCTCGCGATCCGGCCCAGCGCGTAGACCGCGCTCAGCCGGACCGCTCTCTTGTCCGAGTCGAGTTGCTGCGTCGCCCGGGTGTAGCGGTCGGTGATCTGGCTCTCCTGCGTGGTGGCGAGGGTCTGCGCGGTGTAGACCAGCCCGAGGATCGTGAAGACCGCGCCCACCGCGAAGGCCAGGCCGGTGGCGGCCTGCATCAGCATCTGCCGGGTCGAGTTCACCGCCTCGACGCGTTCCTTGGCGCTCAGGGCGCCGGGCGCGTCCTGCCGCGGGTCCTCCCGGGGCAGCCCGGACAGCCGGTGGGCGACCGGCCCCAGCAGGACCACCGTCAGGGGGACGAGCAGGATGAGGAGGAGGACGCCTATTTTGATCCAGTTGATCAGGCCGTCTTTCGAGGCGGGGGAGAGGAATTCGCCGATTCTCGCGGAGATCCGGTCGGCCGGCGGTATGGAGAAAAGCAGGAAGGTGGCGGCCGTCAATGTGGCCGCCGTCAAAAAGATCAACAAAATAAGGTAAGCCTTGCCTCTTTTCACAGGTGAATGACATCACGTTCGTGCGACCACTCCGTGGATGTGTATCTAAATCGTTACTTAAAGTGACCGATATGGATAATTGGCTACTAATAACGGCTGGTGATAAATCGGCTCGCGGTCTTCGCATAACCGGCGTGACCAGAATGTGACCGCGTCCTGACGGGCGGGCGTCAGCCGCGTGGGTAACCTGCCGTCAGATGTCGCGGCTCACCTGGAGACGGCGCTTGACGAGCACCACATCAGCGGACGCGTTGATCGCGGAGTTCGACGCGGAGCGGCCCGCCCGCCGCCTGCGGGGCCGGGTGGCGCCGGCCGTCACCCTGGTCACCTTCGCGCTCTCGCTCTACGTGCTCTACCACGCCTTCCGGCCCGGTGCCGTGCTGCCGTACCGGATGCTCTTCCTCGCGGTCGTGCTGCCGCTCACCTTCGTCTGCTACAAGCCGGGCCGGCGGGGCACCGACCGGCCGGGCGCCGTCGACTGGGTGCTGGCCGCGCTCTCACTCGCGGCCTGCCTCTACCCGCTGGCCGTCTTCGACGACTTCATCCGGCGCGCGTTCGCCCCGACGCCCCTCGACGTGGCGGCCGGGGCGGTCATCGTGCTGCTGATCCTGGAGGCCTGCCGCCGCACCGTCGGCTGGATCCTCCCCGCCGTCTGCGTCGCCTTCGCCGCCTACGCCTACTACGGCGGCCACCTGCCCTTCGACTGGGTCATCGGGCACCGCGGCTACGACATCGACAGGATCATCGCCTCGTTCGTCATGGGCACCGACGGGGTGTACGGCGTGCCGCTGGACGTGGCGGCGACGTACATCATCCTGTTCACGATCTACGGGGCGGTCCTCGACCACTCCGGTGCCGGCCGGTTCTTCGTGGACGTCTCCCTGGCCGCGTTCCGCCGCTCGCGTTCCGCGCCGGGCCGCACGGTCACCCTGGCGGGGTTCCTGCTCGGCACGGTCAGCGGCTCGGGCGTCGCGACGACGGTCAGCGTGGGCAGCGTCGCCTGGCCGATCCTGCGCCGGGCGGGCTACCCGCCCGAGCAGGGCGGGGGAGTGCTCGCGGCCGCGGGCATCGGGGCGATCCTGTCGCCCCCCACGCTGGGCGCGGCCGCGTTCATCATCGCCGAGTACATGCGGGTGAGCTACCTCACCGTCCTGCTGTACGCCACGATTCCCACGGTCCTGTACTACCTGGGCGTCTTCCTGGCCATCGAGATCGACGCCCGCACGTACGGCACCCGCCCGGTCGAGGCGGACGCGCCCCGGCTCTGGCCGCTGGTCAGGCGGTTCGGCTACCACTTCAGCTCGCTGTTCGTGATCGTCGGGTTGATGGCGCTGGGGCAGTCGCCGTTCCGGGCGGTGGTGTACGCGACGCTGCTGGCCGCCGTCCTCTCCTTCCTCGACCGCGAGCACGCCCTGACCCCGCGCAGGGCGGTGCGCGCCCTGGCCGCGGGCACCACGGGGGCGCTCCCGGTCGCGGCGACCTGCGCCGCCGCCGGGCTGATCGTCGCGGTGGTCACGCTCACCGGGCTGGGCCTCAAGGCCAGCTCGCTGATCGTCGGCGTCTCGGGCGGGAACCTCGCCGTCACCGCGCTGCTGTGCGCGCTGGCGGTACTGGTGCTCGGCCTCGCCGTGCCGGTGACCGCGTCGTTCGTGATCGCGGCGGTCATCATCGGGCCCGCGCTGATGAACCTCGGCGTCAGCCAGGCCGAGGCGTACATGTTCATCTTCTACTACGCCGTGCTCTCGGAGGTCAGCCCGCCCACGGCGCTGTCGGCCTTCGCGGCCTCGGCCATCACCGGCGGCAACGCCTACCGGACCATGATGGCCACCTGGAAGTACACGCTGCCCGCCTTCCTGGTGCCCTTCGCCTTCGTGCTGACCCCGGCCGGATCGGCGCTGCTGGCCCAGGGCACGACGGGCGAGGTCCTGGCGGTCACGGCGGTCTCGGCCCTCGCGGTCGCCGCGCTGGCCGCCGCCACCGGGGGGCGGCTGCTCGGTCCGGCGGGGCCCGCCGAGCGGGCGCTGTGCGGGGCGGCCGCGGTGCTGCTGCTGTTCCTGTCGCCCGTGCCCGTGCTCGCCGGGGCGGGCGCCCTGCTCCTGGCCGTCTCCCTCCATCTGGTGATGCGTACGAGAAGAGAGACACCGTTATGACTGGAAAACGGGTGGCCGTCCTGCTGGCCGCGGCGGCGCTGTTCCTCGGCGGCTGCGGCGGCGACCGGTCGGCCGAGCGGACCGGGGGGCAGACCGCCGCGGGCAAGCGGCTGTCGATCGCCACCGGCAACACCACCGGCGTCTACTACGTCCTCGGTGGCGGGCTGGCCGACCAGATCGGCAAGAACATCCCCGGCTACCAGGCCACGGCCGAAGCCACCGGCGCCTCGGTGGAGAACATCCAGCGGGTCGTCAGGGGCGACTCCGACATCGCCTTCACCCTCGCCGACTCCGCCGCCGACGCCGTCGCGGGCAAGGGCGCCTTCACCTCGCCGCAGCCGATCCGCGCCATCGCCCGCCTGTACGACAACTCCACCCAGGTCGTCGCCACCACCGCCGCGGGCGTGAGGTCCGTGGCCGACCTGCGGGGCAAGCGGGTCTCCACCGGCTCGCCGAACTCCGGCACCGAGGTGATCGCGCTGCGCCTGCTGCGGGCGGCCGGCCTCGACCCGGACAAGGACGTCACCCGCCAGTCCCTGGGCCTGCCCGAGAGCGTGCAGGCCGTCAAGGACGGCGACCTGGACGCCCTGATCTGGTCCGGCGGCCTGCCCACGCCGGGCATCACCGACCTGCTGACCTCCCTCAAGGGAGAGGTCGCCTTCGTCCCGCTGGACGGGGTGCTGCCGGCGATGCAGCGCGACCACGGCCAGGTGTACGCCGCGGGCACGATCGCCAAGGACGTCTACGCGACCCCGGCCGGCGTGCCCACGATCACGGTGCCCAACCTGCTCGTCGTGCACGAGAGGATGGACCCCGTCCTGGCGGGGGACCTGGCCGGGCTGCTGTTCGACCGCAAGGCGGAACTGGAGAAGGTCCACCCCGCGGCCAAGGACATCACCCGCGACAACGCGCCGAAGACCGACCCGGTGCCCCTGCACGACGGGGCGAGGAAGTACTACGGCTGACCGCCTCCGCCTCGGAGCCGCGATCCCGGTGAGGGGCCGTCCGGCCCGGCTCCGCACGGGAATCGCGGTGACGGTCCGGCGGCCGGGCGACGGTCCGCGGATCGCCGGACCCGTGGGCCGGTGCCCGGGGACAAAGTGCCATGCAACTCAGTCCTTGGTGCACCAGACGGTTTGGATGATCTCGTACTTCTTGGTCCCGTCCCCCCAGTAGGGCGCCTTCCACTCCCTGGCGGTGACGACGTGCTCGTAGTCATTGGTGCTCACCTTGTCGTGGTCGTACTGGGTGTGGCCGCCGGCGGTGTGAGTTCCGGTGGGGCACTGGGTGATCAGCCACGTTTTTATCAAGCCCCCAGTGGGGCTCTCATAATCGACCGTGTACCCGATGGTCGAGACGTTGATCGTCTCCGGGAGCTTGCCCGGATCGACGTTCGAGCATTCCAGGGTGATCTCCATCTTGACCCTGACCTCGGGTTTCTCCTGGTCCTTGTACTTGCTGGAATTGGTGAACGTGATCCTGGAAGACTCCGGCGAGTTGGCCAACGTGACGGCGTCGACTTTGACCTTCGTCTCTTGACCTTGGGTTCTGTGTATCGGGTCGAACGGGCCGGTTCCCTGGCCCGTTCCCGTGGCGGTCAGGCCGACGAGGTATGGATGCTTCTTCGGGCACTTCACACTGACCGGCCCCGTTTGCTCGGGGCCGATCGTGGTGAAGTTGCTCACGGTCACCCGCTGCTCGTCCATGGCGGCGGCCGGGGTGAGCGAACAGGCGATTCCCGCGGTGGTGGCGACGGCCACCGCGGCGATGCGCCGGGCGGTGGACGGCAGGGCCTGACGTGGTCTTGTCATGATTCCTCCGAAAAGGTTGATGTCATCGGGAAGTGCGTGGCGGCGCCTGGGGCGCCGCTCGTGGCCGGGGGTGATCGCCGCTGATCGCCTGGGTCACCGCCCCGCCCGCCGGCGCGTGGGCTACTTACGGTCTTTGGGACACGAAACCCCTGCTGCGGCCCGTCCCGGGCCGTCCTTTGACTCACCGCCCGAGGCGACGGTCTTCTTGGTTGCCGTGACGTCCGGCCGGGCGCGCATCGATAAAAGTGTCTTCAGGGTTCAGTCTTTGGGCGCGGAGGTTGGATCCGGCTTCCCGGGAGGACCTGACTTCCCTCGTCGGGAGAACCTCCACCGGGCCCCGGCTCTTGTGTTCGCCGGCCGTGATGACCCGCGGGGGCGTCTCGGCCAGCCGATGATTACGGGGTCATCCGAAGGATGTCCGGCCAAGGTGATCAGGGGGTGGCAACCCGGGTTGCCGGGAAGACTTCCCGGGTGCCGGCCGCGTCCGGCACCCGGGCGGAGGCCGGAAGTGCCGCTGTGCCGGGTGGTCCGTTCACCGGACCGGCGGCGATTTTGCATGTTCTCACCGGGTTTCTCCCGCCGTGTGGCTCGGCATGGGGGAGCGGGGAAGAGCGCCGCGGCTGCGCCATGAGGGTAACCGGCCCATGCGGTCTCTTCGCGCTGTTTCCCATGTGGAAGGTCATGGAGATCCTGCCTGCCGCGCCTTGGGGATGGCTTAAAGGTTTTTACGAGTTTTGCGGCGCCGTGTTGACGGCTGTGTCCAGGTGGAACGCGGCCCGGGCGCGATCAGTACGCGATCGTGATGTCGAGGTCTTGAGCGGAGCGGGAGGGCCGTGCGGGATCACACTGTGGTGTCTGAGGTGTCGCGTTTCATCGGAGGCGCGGGCCGGCCGCCACGGTTCGGGCCGTCGGGGTAGGCCGGGCGGCGATTCATGCGACGACGGACCTCGTCGGATCCGAAGTGGTGGTCGATGCGCCGGGCCGCCTCGGCCCAGTCGGCCATCGAGCGCACCGCGGACAGGGTCTCGGTCACGAACGGATCGCTCCACCGTGCGACGGCGCGTTCCCAGAGCACGGCGGGCGACTCCCTCAGGATGCTTCCCACAGTCCCCTCGTAGATGGGCATCGCACGCACTTCTCCATCGGGCTCCACCTGCATCAGCGGGAATCCGAAGCGCGCGACGACGTCGGGGCGCATCAGAAGTACGAAGTTGTCGGTCGTCGTCACCCGCACCGAGGCCGGCACCAGGGAGCGCAGGCGCCGAGTGTGCTCGGCGCTGGTCAGCGTGCGGAGTTGCTCGTTCGTGAGCAACTCGTGGTCACTGAATCCGGGCCGGCTGGCCAACCCGGACGGCACCGCGGCACCGAAGGTGAGGAAGCGCAGCCGCGGAAGCCGGGGAGCGATCGCCGTGCAGAACTTCTCCATCTGGTGGAAGTTGCCGCGTATGACCGCGCAGTCGATGCCGAACTCCACGGGTTCCTCACCCGAGGCAGTGCGCCGCCCGGAGAGATCGTCGAGGAGGGCCAGGGCGTTCATCGCCCGCTCGAAGGAGCGGGCCCGTCCGCGAATCCGGTCGTGGACGTCGGCGTCGGCGCCGTCGACGCTCACGGTGATCTGGGAGAACACCCGTATGACGTTCTCGGCCATCTCCGAGGTGAACGTCCAGCCGCTGGTGTAAAGGTTGACCGCGATTCCCGCCCGCGCGATGCGCTCGGCGACGTCGCAGATCCCCTTGATCAGCAGCGGTTCACCGCCGGCGAACTCCACCGACTCCGGACGCAGGGAGACGATCGCGTCGGCGACCCGGAGCATCTCGTCATGGCTCAGTTGCCGCGCCGGTCGCCTGCCCGATTCGGAGTAGCAGTGTGCGCAGCGCAGAGGGCAGGCGTAGGTGACGTCCCACACGACGTCACTGGGACCGTTAACGGTGCTCATAATTTCCTGTCGTCGTCTGCCGGCGCGAGTTCGGCGTGGTCGAGCAGCCGGGCGTCGGCTTCCTGATCGGCCCAGACCGGCCCAGACCGGCGCCCGGATGGCCGGTCAGGAAGCCGAGGTCGAGGGCGGCCTGGATGAGCGGCCCGGACGGCAGCGCCGGAGCCGCCTCGGCGACAGACCAGGCCGCCGCGATGACGGGAGGACGCCCAGAAGCGACTGGAACGCGGGTGTTGCCGCCTGCGGCGAAGCCGGGCACATCCCCGGCTTCGCCGCAGGGTCTACGGGATGCCTGGCCGATCACGGCGTGGCGGCCGTCCATTCCCCCTCAGCGGGTGTCAGCCATGGTGCCGCTCGGCCGGCAGGTCGTCCTGGGCTCCGCAGGCCGCCGCACGAGACCGTGGCTGGGACTCCCAGGGAGAGAGGGGCATGTCCTCGTGGAGCGAGCTCAGGTCGAGCCTCGGCGGACGCGGGAACAGCCGGGCTTCCGCAGGGGCGGGGAGCGTTTCCAGGACGGTGATGTCGAGTTCCATGACATTTCCTTTCTTGGTGATCATCGGTTTTTCGGTGAGGTAGAGGGGCCGGTGCGCAGGAAGTCGGCGACGTGGTCAAGGATGAGGTGCCCGCCGGTCTCGGACAGCGGGTCGTGGCCGGCGCCGGGGACCTCCAGGTAGGTCAGGTCCGCGCCGTCGCGGTGTTCGCCCTCGCGCAGCCGGTCGATCAGGCGCCGGGAGTGGGTGACCGGGATGAGGGGGTCTTGCTCGCCATGCACGATCAGCAGGGGCAGGAGCATGCGGTCGGCCAGCCGTAGCAGGTCACGGGGGCCGAGCTCGTCGTGGATCTCCTCGCGTCCACGGAGCCGGTCGATCAGGTTGCACACCGAGTCCGGCCCGTCGTCGTACAGTTTCCGGCCGGACAGGAACGGGGCGACGACCGCGGCGCGGGCCCACAGGTCCGGCTGCGCGGCGGCGGCCAGCAGCGCCAGGTAGGCGCCGTAGCTGGCGCCGTACAGCATGGGCCGCTCGCGGTCGGGTCCGCGCGCGGCGGCCAGGGCGCGGCCCAGGTGGAGGATGTCGGCGAGGTCGGGCCCGCCCCAGGCGCCGTGGATGGCATCGCGGTGGGCGGGACCGTATCCGGTGCTGCCGCGCTGGTTGGGTGCGACCACCGCGATCCCGGCCGCGGCCAGGCACTGGAACAGCGGGTCGAAGTCCAGTTGCCAGGCGGCCTCGGGGCCGCCGTGCAGGGCGAGCACCACCTGGCCGCCGGCGGCGGGGTCACCGTAGACGACGGCCTCGATGCGTCCCACCGGGCCGTCGTAGTCCCGCGTGCGCGCGGGCGCCCACCGGACCCGGTGGTCCTCAGGCGCGGACAGGATCCGCGGCCGGGACGGCTCGGGCACCGTCACCACGCCGAGCGGGCGGTCGGGGGCGCTGTGGATCAGGTGCAGGCCGACGGCGCTCCAGTGCGCGGCCGGGTACAGGACCCCGGGCGGCAGGCCGACCTCACCGGTGGTGTCGTCGGCCAGATCGTGCAGGAATAGGTGGGAGCGGGCGCCGCGGGTGACCGCCAGCGCCAGGTGCCGCCCGGTGGGGTCCAGGGCCAGCGGCGTCACGATGCCCTCGATCGAGTTCAACCGCTCGGGGAAGGCGGTGGGGCCCTCGCCGTCGAGGTGACGGAGGCCCAGGCGGTAGGCGCCGTCACGCATCGCGGCGGTGAGCAGTGTCCCGGTCCGGGGTGCGGCCAGCAGCAGGTGTTCGTCGCGCGCCGGACCGCCCAGGGGGGCGAGAGTGCCCCGGGACAGGTCCAGGGTCAGGGTTCTCGCCGTCCCCGGCTCCTGAGAGGTCAGGGCGAAACGCCCGCCTGTGTCGTCGAGCCAGACTCCTCCGCTGACCGGGCCGGGCAGCTTGGTGATCAGCTCCGGCGGTTCGGCCCGGCCGGACACGCGCCACACCGTGGTGCGCCTGTCGGCGCTCGCCTCGAACATCAGGGCCGCCGTTCCCGCGACGGGGCACGGAACGAGCCTGAGACCCCGGCTGCGGAGGGCGCACAGTTCATGCTCCTCAGCGTCTGCGCCGTGCACGGAGTCCCCGCCTGGGGCGGGAGCGACGAGGAGAAGCCGTGTGAAGTCGCGATCGGTGCGGCACAGCAGGAGGTCGCCGTCGTCGGTGGGGACCGGCGGCGTCCACGAGGTCTCGCCGTCGCGGGTGGGCAGCCCCCGGCGCTGTGGTGCGGGGCCCGTGAGATCCCATAGCTCCGGGGCGAGACGGTGGTGACCCTGGCCGGTCAGGCAGGCGATGTACCGCCCGCGCCCGGAGAAGCGGAAGCCGAACCTGCGGGCATTCGGCAGGGGGTCTGCTCCGGGCGGCGCGGCGGCCTCCCGGAACCGCGTATCCCCGGTGGCCGCATACAGTCGGACCGGGAACGTGCCCACCCCGGAAGAGTCGTTGCACCAGTGCGGCAGCCTGGCCTTACCTCCCGGCCCGTCGGCCCACCAGGCGGCCTCGTCGCGGTAGTCGGCCGCGGCCGGCAGGGGTAGGGCCGTCTTGGCGATGTCCTTCAACAGGTGACAATCCCCACCGGAGACTTCGCCTTCGCTGGAACTTCGCATGTCCATGCCCCCGCAACTTCTGTCGCCTCTGTCCCATGTCGATCCATGCCGACTTGTCACAATGAAGGTCGCTGTCCTCCCCTAGGCTGCAGAGAGAGACTTGGGGATGGCTTAAAGGTTTTTACGAGTCTTGCGGCGCCGTGCTGACGGCTGTGTCCAGGCGGAACGCGGCCCGGGCGCGGTGCGGGCCGGGCAGGGGGCCATGGAGGCGTCTTAAGCCGGGCCAAGTGTTCGTGAGTCCCGGCTTCGGTGATCCGGTCGGCCGGGACGGGGGCGCCGGCCCCGGGCGCGATCAGTACGCGATCGTGATGTCGAGGTCTTGGGCGGAGCGGGAGGGCCGTGCGGGATCACACTGTGGTGTCTGAGGTGTCGCGTTCCACCGGAGGCGCGGGCCGGCCGCCACGGTTCGGGCGGCAGCCCATGGGCATGGCGGCGGTCTCCGCGCGCCTCGCTGCCGTTCAGCGCCTCCCGCACCGATAAGGGATGATCTGCCGTTCCTGGCGCAACGCCCTCTCCGCGGCCACGGCACGCTGCCGCCACCAGGTCAGCCCGGCCTCGCCCGCCAGTTGCGTCACCGTTGTGAGATGTCTTCCCGCGGTGTCCCGGTCGCCCACGGCCGAGGCCAGCAGGGCCAGGAACCAGTCGACGGGCCCCAGGCCGGCCACCCCGGATCCCACCGATACGCGCCCGCTGTACGGAAGCAGCTCGGTGTAGCTCGCGCGGCAGGCCGGAATGTCCCCGACGGCGGCCTGCGCCGCCGCCTGGAAGCAGGTCAGGGTCAGCCACGCCCAGTCGGTGACCGGCGGCGGCCACCCCTCCGCCGCCAGCCGCCGCGCCTCCTCGACACGGCCCTCGGCGCACAGGTGCAGGACCCTCGCGTCGTGGTCCATGGAAGCCTGGATCCCGGTGATCGCGTCGATCAGCGGCCCGGCGTGGCCCATCGTGCCCCGGTGGTAGTGGAGCAGCAGGCGCCCGGTGGCCACTATCACTCCCGCGTACCACATGCCGATGCGCTCGGCCTGGCGTTCCGCGTCGGCGTACACGGTCTCGGCGTCGTCGAACCGGCCGTCCAGCGCGATCCTGAGGCCCCGCCACACGGTGTGCTGGAAACGGGGCCAGGGCAACGGCAGCCGTTCCAGCATGGCGTCGCAGCACGCGGCGGCCTCGTCCGCGCCCGGCACGTCGAAGATCTCCAGCCGCATATGGGTGTAGATCATCTGTGCGAGCAGCTCGAACCCCGGCGCCTGAGCGCGAACGGCCACGTCGCGCATCTCGGCGGCGATCTTCAGCAGTTCGTGGACATGGATCGGGAGCCTCGGGAGCGCAAGGCACCGACCGTTGAGCATCTGCAGCAGCAGATGGGGGTCGCGCAGCCGGCGGGCCATCTCGATGGCCTCGGACGACAGGGCGCTCCGGCGCGGATCGTCGTTCCCGTCGTACAGTTCCTGGGCCAGGCCGCTCAGCAGCCGGGCCCGCTCGGGGCTGTCGGTGTCGGGAAGCTCGCGGAGCGCGGTCTCGAACCTGTGCACGAGCCGGAGCTCCACCGCCTCGTACGGATTGCGCAGTGTCCAGATCGAGGGGGCGTCGAGAGCGGTCAGGGCCAGGGCGGTCAGTTCCGGGCGTGCCCCGGAGCGGTCGGCGATCCGTACGGCCTCCGCGCGGGCCTGCCGCGCGCCGAGCGCGTCTCCCGCCTCCAGGAGGGCGCGCACCTGTCGCAGCAGCAGTTCGACGTGGGTCTCGGGGTCGCCGGTGGCGGCACCGTGGGCGGCGACGGCCCGGCCCCACCAGGTGGCCGCCTCCTTGTAGGCCAGACGGCGGCCGGCCTGTTCGGCGGCGGCTCTGGCCCAGCGGACGGCCTCCCCGTACGCGGCGGGACCGGCTTCGACGGCGTGGTGGGCGATCACGGCGACGTCGGTGCTGGGGCGACCGGCCAGGGCGGTCATGACGTCGCGGTGGACGGTCGCTTTGCGGAGGGGCGGGATGTCGCAAAGGATGACTTCGCGGACGAGATCGTGAATGAAGACCATGCGATCGGCGTGGGCGGTGATGAGTCCTGCCTGGACCGCCTGGTCGAGCGCGTCGTAGACGGGGGCGTGGCCGACGTCGGCGACGACGGCGGGGGCGAAGTCCCGGCCGATCACCGCCGCGATCCTGAGCACCTCGCCGACCTGCGGCCCGAGTGCGGTGAGCCGCTGGCGGATCAGCTCCGCGACCGCGCCCGGCACCGTGTCCAGGGCGCGGCCCTGGGCGAGCAGCCGGGCGCTCTCCCGGACGAAGAACGGGTTGCCGCCGGTGCGCTCGGCCAGCCGGCGGGCGGTCGGCTCGTCCACCTCGGTGCCCACGTCGGCGGCGACGGCGCGTACGGCGTCGGTCCCGAGGCCACTGAGAGGGAGGCGGAGCAGGTCGTAACGGGCGAGGCGTTCCAGCACCTTGTCCACGCCGGTGCCGGGCGCCGTGTCACGGAACGCGGTGACCAGCGTGAGCGGGGTGCTCGCCGCCGGCCCGCCGGAGAGGATGATCACGTCCCTGAGGAGTTCGAGCGACGCGGGGTCGGCCCAGTGCAGGTCATCCAGGATGATCACGAGTGGGCGGACCTGCGCGGCCGAGGCCAGCCACTGGATGACGGCCTGGTTGCGGCGGAGCAGCGCCCCGTCGGTGGAGCCGGTGGGGCTCTCGTCGTCGAGAAGCCCGGCCAGGGCCGGCCGGTCCGGGGGCGGGCAGTGCTGCTCAAGCGCCCCCAGAACCTGGAGCCAGGGCCATAACGGCGGCGCCCCCTGGGTGTCATGGCAGCGTCCCCAGAGCACGAGGTAGCCGAGGCCGGCGCAGTGGTCGCGGAACGCCTCCAGCAGGCGGGTCTTGCCGATGCCCGGCTCGCCGCTCACCGCGGCGACGGCCACGCCGCTCTGCGCGGTACGGACCGGCAGCGCCGTCAGCTCCGCGAGCTGCTCCTCCCGGCCGCGCAGAATCCGCCGTGGCGGTACGGTCCCCGCCGGGGAACGGAGCGTCATGGCGGTGGTGACGAGATCCAGTGACTCGACCTGCCGGAGGATGTCGTTCTCCAGAGCCCGCAGCTCGGGGCCGGGGTCGAGGCCGAGCTGTTCGGCCAGGAGCTTCCCGGCGTGGCGGAGCACGGCCAGCGCCTCGGCCTGGCGGCCGGTGCGGTACAGGGCGAGGGCGAGCAGGCACCACAGTCGCTCACGCAGCGGGTTCTCGGCCGTCTCGGTTTCCAATTCGGAGATCACCGTCTGCGGACGGCCGAGGTCCAGCAGCGCCTGGGCACGCCGCTCGACCGCCACCAGACGCAGCTCGCGTAGCCGGGCCACCTCCGCGGTCGCCCACGCCTCGTCACCGAGTTCGCCGTAGGGAAGACCGCGCCACATCCGCAACGCCTTGTCAAGGGAGGCGGCCGCTTCTCCCGGCGAGCGGAACTCCGACAGGGTGACGAGGTCGGTGAAGTGGATCGCGTCGACGTCGGTGGTGGCGAGCAGGTAGCCCGGCGGGCGCCTGATCAGCAGCTGAGACGGGGTGCGAGGGCTACGCCGAGGTTCGATGGCCCGGCGTAGATGGGACACGAACGACTGCAGCGCCGACAGGGCACTCGCCGGCGGTGCGCCGCCGTACAGGTCGTCCACCAGCGTGTCCGCGGAGACGACTGCTCCCTGCGCTATCAGGAGCCGGGCCAGTACCGTGCGCTGGCGCCGTCCACCGAGATCGACGGGCACCCCGTCGTCGTACGCTTCCACCGGGCCGAGAACGCGGAACTCCATCCCTACCACCCACGGATCGGCGCAGCGAACGGGACCGCTGCGGCAGGACGGCCTGTCACGTGCGCGCCGGTGCCGTTCACGGCCTCCCGCGCATCATCGTCACCGGGGTTCTCCGGACTCCGCGACATCCACACGCCGGGGACTGTACGGCGAGGCAGCCTGTCACCTCATCCGCCGCTGGGGTGATCCGAACTCCGCCGCCGGGCTGAATACGCGGGCCGGGGCCCGGGGCCGGCCGCGTCTCGCCGTGCCGCTCCGCGGCGTCCCACCCGGCGCTTCGCCTCGCGGCCCGGGGCGAGGCGGTCTCCGCCCGCTCACCGCACCCTGCCGCGGGGGACCGGCCGCCTCACGTGATCGTCACGGTGATCCCGAGTTCGGCGGCGGCCGTCCACCACACGCGTACGCTGGCGTCGTCGGAGACGCTGACCACCCGGCTCCCCTTCGGGCCGATCGCCACGTCGAACACCTCCTCGGCGTGGCCGGTGAGGACGTCGAGTTCGGTCCCGTCGGCGCCCCACATGCGGATGGTCCGGTCATAGCCCGCGCTCATCAGCCAGGCTCCGTCGGGGGAGATCGCGACGGCGAACACGGTGCCGTCGTGGCCGGTCAGGACGGCGCGTTCGGTCCCGTCGATGTTCCACAGGCGTACGGTGTGGTCGCTGAAGGCGGCGGCCAGCCAGGTCCCGTCGGGGGAGATCGCGATGGAGTACGCGGTGCCGTCGTGGCCGGTCAGGACGGCGCGTTCGGTCCCGTCGGCGTTCCACAGGCGTACGGTGTGGTCGCGGGAGGCGCTGGCCAGCCAGGCTCCGTCGGGGGAGATCGCGACGGTGAACACGGTGCCGTCGTGGCCGGTCAGGACGGCGCGTTCGGTCCCGTCGGCGTTCCACAGGCGTACGGTGCCGTCCTCGGAGGCGCTGGCCAGCCAGGTCCCGTCGGGGGAGATCGCGACTCCGCGGACGCCGGAGGTGTGACCGGTGAGGACGGCCGAGGCGGCGGCGGGATCGGTGCGGCCGAGCCCGGCCGGATCGATCTCCCACAGGCGTACGGTGCCGTCCTCGGAGGCGCTGGCCATCCAGGTGCCGTCCGGGGCGATAGCGATCTTTTTCACCGTGCCGCGGTGACCGATGAAAGACCTCGACGGTGCGGTGAGCGGCTTGTCCGTGGCCTTCAGGTACACGAAGCCGTCACGGGCTCCGCTGGCGTAGTACGTCCCGTCGGGGGCGATGGCCACCGCGCACATGGCGCCTCCGTGGTCCTGGACCTTCATCGATCTCCAGAAAGAGGGCTTTCTCATGGCCGGTGACGGTAGCGGGAAGGCGCTGGTTTTTCCCGGTACTAATACACACATACGGGTTTCCGGCTATGCCGTGCCGCCCGTGGCGTGCGCTTGATGATCTCCATATGCTCGGTGGGACGCCCCGCTTCCGTACCCGTCCACCGGGAGGTCTGTTGTCCGATCCGCGCCAGAGCGAGGGCATGCCCGGCGGTGTGCGGGCCGCCCGGTGGATGATGTGGGCGCAGGTGGTTCTCGGCGCGCTGGGGTTCCTGCTCCTCCTCGGCGTTCTCCTCCTCAGCGGCATGCCGGGGATCGGTGCCCTGCCGGGCGTCATGTACCTCTACCCCGTGGCCGTGATCCTGGTCGGCGCGTTGTCGGCGGGCTTCGCCTCGCGCAGGCGGTGGGTGCGTCTCGCGGGCATCGGGATCGAAGGGGCCGTGATCCTGGACCGGGGCTACAGCCTGGCCACCTCGGCCGTGGGCGTGAACCTCCTCGTGCTGCTGGACTTCTCCCTGGCCGTCATCGTGCTCACCACGTTGTCCGGGGCCGCGGCGCGACGCTGGTTCTCCCGATAGGGAACCGGCCCCGGTGGGGCGGGCCGGGGCCGGAACAGCTGCCGGGGTCAGCGCCGGGCGAGGTCGCGGCGGAGGTGCTCGGCGGTGAGGGAGCCCGGCTCGTCGAGCAGGCGCAGGGGTGTGCCCTCGAAGACGACGGTGCCGCCCCGGTCGCCGCCGTCGGGGCCGAGATCGATGACCCAGTCGGCGTTCTTGATCACGTCGAGGTTGTGCTCGATGACGATGACCGTGTTGCCGCCGTCCACCAGGTTGTCCATGATCGCCAGCAGGTGCCCGACGTCCGCCATGTGCAGGCCGGTGGTCGGCTCGTCCATCACGTAGACGCTGCCCTTCTTGTGGAGCTCACCGGCCAGCTTGATCCGCTGGCACTCACCCCCGGACAGGCTGCTGAGCGGCTGGCCGAGTCCCAGGTAGCCCAGCCCCACCTCCTCCAGGGTGCGGACCGTGCGCAGCGGTCCCGGCTCGGTGAAGAACTCCGCGGCCTCGCCCACCGTCATCTCCAGCACGTCGGAGATCGACCTGCCGCGCAGCGTGTGCCGGAGGACCTCCTCCCGGAACCGCCGTCCCCGGCACACCTGGCACATCGACGTGATCCCGTCCATGAACGCCAGGTCGATGTAGATGACCCCGAGCCCCCGGCACTCCGGGCAGGCGCCCTTGGAGTTGAAGCTGAACAACGCGGGGCTGACCCCGCCCGCGGCGGCGAACAGCTTGCGGACCTCGTCCATCAGCCCGGTGTAGGTGGCCGGGGTGGACCGGACGGAGGTGCCGACCGCCGACTGGTCGATCACCACCGCGTCCGGGTGCGCGGCCAGGAACGCCCCGTTGACGAGGCTGCTCTTGCCCGACCCGGCCACCCCGGTGACCACGGTGAGCACCCCGGCGGGGAAGGAGACCGTGACGTCCCTGAGGTTGTGGACGTTCGCGCCGACGACGGGCAGCGCGCCGGTCGGCTCCCGGAACGACGCCTTGAGCGGCCGGTTGCGGCGCAGGTGCCGCCCGGTGAGGGTGCCGGCCTGCCGCAGCCCCTCCACGCCGCCCTCGTAGACGATCTCACCGCCGTGCGTCCCGGCGCGGGGCCCGACGTCCACCACGTGGTCGGCGATCTCGATGACGTCACGGTCGTGCTCGACGACGAGCACGGTGTTGCCCTTGTCCCGCAGCTCGCGCAGCAGCTCGTTCATGTTCGTCACGTCGCGCGGATGCAGCCCGATGGTGGGCTCGTCGAAGATGTACGTCATGTCGGTCAGGCTGCTGCCCAGGTGCTTGACCATCTTGATCCGCTGCGACTCCCCGCCGGAGAGGCTGAGCGTGGGCCGGTCCAGGCTGAGGTATCCCAGGCCGATGGTGACCATGTGCCGGAGCCGGGTGAGGATCGCCGGGACCATCGTCACCGCGACCGGGTCGTCGATCGCGGCGACCACGTCCACCAGGTGCCGGACCTCCATCGCGGCCAGCTCGGCGATGTTGCGCCCGCCGATCCGGCAGGCCAGCGCCGCCTGGTTGAGCCTGGCGCCCCCGCACAGCGGGCACGTCTGCGCGGAGACGAACGCCATCACCTCCTCCCGCCGGGACGTGCTCTCGACGTCCCGGTTGATGTGGAGCCGGTGGAACTTGTCGACGATCCCCTCGTACTTCTGCGGGACCGTCCCGCCCTGCGTCTCGAAGTAGACGTCCGGCCCGCTGCCGCGCAGCAGTGTCTCCCACTCGGCCTCGGTGTAGTCGGCCAGCGGTTTGTCGTTGTCGAACAGCCCCGAGTGGGTGTACGTCTTCCAGTACCACGTGCCGACCCGGAAGCCCGGCAGCAGGATCGCGCCCTCGTTCAGCGACTTCGACCGGTCGAGGGCCAGATCGACGTCGAGGGCCACCTTCCGGCCCACGCCCTCGCACTCCGGGCACATCCCGGCCGGGTCGTTGAAGGAGAACGCGTTGGAGTAGCCGGCGGGCGGCGTTCCGGCGCGCGAGTAGAGCAGCCGCAGCAGCGCGTAGATGTCGGTGATGGTGCCGACGGTGGAGCGGGAGCTGCCGCCGAGGCGCTGCTGGCCGACGACGACCGCGGCCGAGAGGTTCTCGATGGCGTCGGCGTCCGGCTGGCCGTACCGGGGGAGGCGGTTGCGCGCGAAGGCGGTGAAGGTCTCGTTGAGCTGCCGCTGCGACTCCGCGGCGATCGTGTCGAAGACGAGGGACGACTTGCCCGACCCCGAGACGCCGGTGAAGACCGTGATCTGCTTCTTGGGGATCTTGAGGGAGACGTTCTTGAGGTTGTTCTCACGGGCGCCCGTTATCTCGATGTGGCTCATTCCCGCGACGCTATCCACGGTTCAGGTCAGATCCTGGCCGCAACCGGTGGGATCGTGGACACCATGGCGGACACCACGGGACGGGTGCTCAAGCTCCTGTCGCTCCTGCAGGCGCACCGGGAGTGGCCCGGCCCCGAGCTGGCCGGGCGGCTCGGGGTCAGCGCGCGCACGCTCCGCCGCGACGTCGACCGTCTGCGCGAGCTGGGCTACCCGGTGCACGCGACGACCGGCCCGGCCGGGGGGTACCGCCTGGAGGCGGGCACCGCCATGCCGCCGCTGCTCCTCGACGACGAGGAGGCCGTCGCCATCGCGGTGGGCCTGCGCGCCGCGGCGAGCGGCACGGTGGCCGGGATCGAGGAGACCTCGGCCCGCGCCCTGGCGAAGCTGGAGCAGGTCCTGCCCTCCCGGCTCCGGAGGCGCGTGCGCACCCTGCACTCCCAGACGCAGCCGGTGGCGCCGGTCGGCGGCACGCCCACCGTCGAGGCGGGCACCCTCACACTGCTGGCCCAGACGTGCCGCGACCGCGAGCGGATCCGCTTCGGCTACCGCAGCCGCGACGGGCGGGAGGGCGGCCGGCTCGCCGAGCCGTACCGCCTGGCCTCCACCGGGCGGCGCTGGTATCTCGTGGCGTGGGACGTCGACCGGCGGGACTGGCGGACCTTCCGCGTGGACCGGCTCACCGCGCCGCGGGGCACCGGCGTCCGCTTCCCGCCGCGGGAGCCGCCCGCCGGGTACGTCGAGGCGTCCATCGTCGCGCCCATCACCCGTCACCGGGCGGTGGCCACCGTGCACGCGCCCCTGGCCGCGGTCGCCGAGCGGTTCTCCGGCCCCGGGTGGGTCCTCGAGGAGCTGGACGAGCGGAGCTGCCTGCTGCGCACCGGCGCCGACTCGCTGGAGTGGCTGGCCCTGACCATCGGGCTGCTCGGGCTGGACTTCACCGTCCACGAGCCGCCCGAGCTGGTCGACCACATCCGGGTGCTGGCCGCCCGCCTTCAGGCGTCGACCGAGCCGCCGCTGCGCCAGTAGACGTTGTTCTCCCTGCTCAGCATGCCCTCGTCGACCAGGTAGCGGCGCAGCGCCGGGTAGTCGTCGTGGAAGGCACGCAGCGCGACGTTGACCTCCTTCTCCGAGTAGCGGACTCCCGGCTCGAAGACCTGGACCACGTAGTCGAGCACGATCAGCTGCTTGTCGCGCTTGCTGGGGATCGCCCGCAGCCGCCCCTCGACGAGGAAGGACTGCAGTACCTTCTCCTGCGCGGAGACGGGGGACGCGGGCCGGGCCGTGGCGTGCAGCAGCTCACGGAACCGCTCGCGCCGCACCCGCCACTCGCCGCCCTCCTCCCGCACGGCCAGCCCGCCGCGTTCCAACCGGTCCAGCGCCCGCCGCGTCGCCTCCCTGTCCAGCCCGGCCCCCTCGGGCGTGCCGCCCAGCGTGAGCGCCGACAGCACCTTCAGCGTGTCCTCCTGGTAGAGCAGGCCGAGCACCTGCCTGATCGCTTCGTCGTTCATGCCGCCATTCTTGCCGGTCCCGTCCGATGCCCGGGGCGGACCGGCCGCTCACGCGTCGCGCAGCCGGAGCAGCAGCCCGCCGCCCAGGAGCGCCGCGGCGGTCCCGGGACCGCCGGAGGCGCTCAGAGACGGTTCAGTCCGATGACGTGGAGCACGGCACGCCCCTCCTCGTCGGAGGCGGCCAGGTCGACCTGGGCGTCGATGCCCCAGTCGCCGTCGCCCGCCGGGTCGTCGATGACCTGCCGGACCCGCCAGAACCCCTGCTCCTCCTCGATGCGGAGCAGGCCGGGGCCGCGGGCGTTCGGGCCGGTGCCGATCTCCTCGTGCTCGTCGTAGTAGGCGTCGAGCGCGGCCCCCCAGTCGACGTCGGGCGCCAGCTCCGCCAGTTCGTCCTCCTTCTCCACGGCGGCCAGCTCGACCAGGCGGAACATCGCGTTGCGGACGAGCACGCGGAACGCGCGGGTGTTGGCGGTGACCGGTTTGGCGCTCTCCTCCAGGGAGGGCGCCTCCAGCTCCCCGGTGGGGTTCTGCAACTGCTCCCACTCGTCCAGGAGGCTGGAGTCGACCTGGCGGACCAGCTCGCCGAGCCACTCGATGAGGTCGACGAGGTCCTCGGTCTTGAGGTGCTCGGGGATCGTCCGCGCCAGGGTCCGGTAGGCGTCGGCGAGGTAGCGCAGCACCGTGCCCTCGGAGCGGGCCAGCTCGTAGAACTGGACGTACTCGGCGAAGGTCATCGCCCGCTCGTACATGTCGCGCACGACGCTCTTCGGGCTGACCGTGTAGTCGCCCACCCAGGGGTGCCCGCGCCGGTAGGTCTCGTACGCGCCCAGCAGCAGGTCGGCCAGGGGCATGGGGTAGGTGACCTCGTTGAGGAGCTCCATCCGCTCCTCGTACTCGATGCCGTCGGCCTTCATCTGCGCCACGGCCTCGCCGCGCGCCTTGTTGAGCTGGGCCGACAGGATCTGGCGGGGGTCGTCCAGGATCGACTCGATGATCGAGACCATGTCCAGGGCGTAGGTCGGCGACTCCATGTCGAGGAGTTCGAGGGTGGCCAGCGCGAAGGTGGACAGCGCCTGGTTCAGCGCGAAGTCCTCCTGCAGGTCGACGGTGAGGCGGGCCATCCGGCCGTGCTCGTCGGGCTCGCCCAGTTTCTCCACGACCCCGCCGGCCAGCAGCGAACGGTAGATCGCGATGGCCTGGCTGATGTGCCGCCGCTGCCACTTGCGGTCTTCGTGGTTGTCCGTCAGCAGGTGCTTCATCGCCGCGTAGCAGTCGCCGGGGCGGTTGATGACCGCGAGCAGCATGGCGTTGCTGACCTTGAAACGCGAGCTCAGCGGCTCGGGCTCGGCCGCCTGCAGCTTCTCGAAGGTCTCCTCGCTCCAGCCGACGAAGCCCTCCGGCGGCTTCTTCCTGGCGTAGCCGCGGCGGCGCTTGGGGTCGTCGCCGATCTTGGCCAGCGCCCGCTCGTTCTCGATGACGTGGTCCGGGGCCTGGCAGACGACGTACCCGATGGTGTCGAAGCCCGCCCGGCCGGCCCGCCCGGCGATCTGGTGGAACTCGCGGGCGCGCAGCCGCCGCACCTTGTTGCCGTCGTACTTCGACAGCGCGGTGAACAGCACGGTCCGGATGGGCACGTTGACGCCGACGCCGAGCGTGTCGGTGCCGCAGATGACCTTCAGCAGGCCCGCCTGGGCGAGCCGCTCCACCAGGCGGCGGTACTTCGGGAGCATCCCGGCGTGGTGGACGCCGATGCCGTGGCGCACGAGCCGGGACAGAGCCTTGCCGAACCTGGTGGTGAAGCGGAAGTTGCCGATCATGGCGGCGATCGCTTCCTTCTCCGCCTTGGTCGACATGTTGATGCTCATCAGCGCCTGGGCCCGCTCCATGGCCGCGGCCTGGGTGAAGTGCACGACGTAGACCGGGTACTGGTTGGTGGAGAGCATCTCCTCCAGCGTCTCGTGCAGCGGGGTCAGCCGGTAGGAGTAGACCAGCGGGACCGGCCGCTCGGCGTTCTTGACCACCGCGGTGGGCCGGCCGGTGCGCCGGGTGAGGTCCTCCTCGAACATGGTGACGTCGCCCAGCGTCGCCGACATCAGGATGAACTGCACGTTCGGCAGCTCCAGCAGCGGCACCTGCCAGGCCCAGCCCCGGTCGGGCTCGGAGTAGAAGTGGAACTCGTCCATCACCACCTGGCCGATGTCGGCCTGGGCGCCGTCGCGCAGCGCGACGTTGGCGAGGATCTCGGCGGTGCAGCAGATGATCGGCGCCCCGGGGTTCACGCTCGCGTCGCCGGTCATCATCCCGACGTTCTCGGTGCCGAACAGCGCGCACAGGTCGAAGAACTTCTCCGACACCAGAGCCTTGATCGGCGCGGTGTAGAAGGTCCGCACGTCGCGGGTGAGGGCGGTGAAGTGGGCACCGGCGGCGACCAGGCTCTTACCCGACCCGGTCGGGGTGGCGAGGATCAGGTTGTTGCCGGAGACGACTTCGATCAGCGCCTCCTCCTGTGCCGGATACAGGGTGAGCCCCCGCTCGGAGTTCCATTCGACGAAGGCGTCGAAGATGGTGTCGGGGTCGGCGTCGATCTCTTCTGGCAGGCGGTCTACAAGGCTCACAGTCCAATACTGCCGAAGAACTGGCGGTGGTCGGACCGGCTGCGCCAACGGATGTGACTGCATTTCGCGTAAAGCGCGTGACTCTATGTAGTTAGCCTTGTGTTTTCGCTGTAAATAGCGATCAAAGGTGGTTGATCGATGGGGGCTGGGCCGGGACGGCGGGGGCGATGTGGGGAGGCGGGGTGACGCGGGGCGCCGGGACGGCGGGAGTGACGCGGGTGGAGGTGGCGTGGGGCGCCGGGACGGCGGGAGTGACGCGGGTGGAGGTGGCGTGGGGCGCCGGGACG
>NZ_BAAAVI010000027.1:25435-29413 GCF_039534445.1 Streptosporangium fragile
GGCGCCGGGACGGCGGGAGTGACGCGGGTGGAGGTGGCGTGGGGCGCCGGGACGGCGGGGGCGACGCGGGCGGCCGAGCGGGTCAGCGCCAGACCCGTCACGATGGCGCCGGTCCCGAGCAAGGGCGCCGCACCGGGCGTGAAGCCGATCACCGTCAGCGTGAGCAGCCCCGTCCCGACCAGCGCGGTGGCCACCGCGACCCTGACCGTCCCCCCGGCGTACGGCGCGGCGGCCGGCGGTTCCTCGAAGCGGGCGAAGCCCCGCAGCAGCGGCCACATCGCCAGGACCAGCACGACCAGCCAGTGCGGCCAACCGGACAGCCAGGCCGGCGTGCCCGGCTCCGGGGTGGAGATCCCCAGGCCCACCACGACCACGGAGGTGATGACGAACAGCGCGCTCATGTGCCACAGGTAGATGGTCATCATCCGCGGGCCCGCCCAGCCCAGGAACCTGGCCACCCCCGGCCAGCCCACGAGGGCGGCGATCCACGGGCGCAGCGCCAGCGCCAGCCCGATTTGGCCCACCCCCACGGCGAGCAGCGCGATCGTGGGCGGCGCCATGTTGGAGATCGCCGCGCCCGGCATCCCGATCATGCTGAGCGGGTACGGGCCGAACGCCACCAGCACCACGGCCGTGCCGTACCCGCCCAGCGCCAGCAGCCAGGGGCGGCCCGGGCGCCCGGCGGCGTACCGGAAGCCGAGCTGGTGCACCGCCAGCCAGACCAGCCCGATGTTGAGGAACCCGGTGACCTCCAGGCCGCTGCCGAATCGGATCATGTCCACCGTGACGGCCCCGGCCGCCAGCGCGGCGGGCACCCGCCAGCCGTACGCCGCGTCGGCCCTGAGCATCCGCGGGGTCAGCACCACCGCGACCAGGTAGATCGCCAGGAACCAGAGCAACTGCCCGGCCAGCCGCGAGGCCGTGATCACCGGCTGCTCCGGCATGCCGAGTCCCAGCAGCAGGTGGGGGAGGGGCAGCCACACCGCCGCCAGCGGCACCACCGGCCACGCCAGCCGGCGCAGCCGAACCGCCAGCCACCCGGGGGCCGTGCCGCCGCGCCGGACCGCGCCCCGCCAGCTGATCGCGTTCGCCGCGCCGCCGGCGAAGAACACCAGCGGCATCACCTGGCTGATCCAGGTGATCAGCCAGCCGTTCCCGGTCGCCAGCGCGTTGCCGGTGGAGATGCGGCCGTCGGCGAAGGACAGCACCGGCATGCTCCAGTGCTGCAGGACCACCAGGGCGATGCCGAACAGGCGGAGCGCGTCGATGAACGGGTCACGACCGGCGGGGGCCGGTGCCGTACGGGCCGCTGGGCGCGAGATCAGGGCGGTCACGGGGCTCTCGATTCCTCTGGGGGCGTGGGGGAGCGTTGTGAAGAGCCTCCCGTCCGAGCCCCTGAGAGCGCAGTCACGCCCGCAGCAGTCTTCCCGGCAAGATCACCCCACCGCGGAAGGTAGGGCTGGCCCTACCCCCGCACACCGGTCCGCAGGGTCGAACACGCAGATGTGCCGCCCTAGCGTTGTCGGCATGAGAACCCTCCTGAGCCGCATAGGCGCCGACACCCGCTACCTCATCCTGGGTTTCCCTCTCGCCATCATCTGGTTCGTGGCGATGACGGCCGGCTTCGCCGCGGGGGTCGGCACGGTGGTCGTGTGGGTGGGCCTGCCGATCCTGGCGACGACCCTCCTGGTGGCCCGCGGTTTCGCCGACGTCGAGCGGCGCCGGCTGCCGGAGGTGCTGGGCCGCCCGGTCGCCCGGCCGAGGTACCGGCCCGCGGCCGAGAACGCCGGGTGGTTCCGCAGGCTGGTCAACCCGCTGACCAACGGGCAGTCGTGGCTCGACCTGCTCTACGGCATCGTGGCCTTCCCGATCTCTCTTGTGACCTTCGTATTCACGGTGACCTGGTGGGCCGGGACGATCCTCGGCCTCACCTACCCGCTCTACGGGTGGATCATCGAGGCCATCCCCGGTAACAACGGGGGTCTCGGCCTGCTCCTCGGCCTGGGCGGCAGCGTGTGGATCGACGTCCTCATCAACACCGTCATCGGCGTGCTCTTCGCCCTGACCCTCCCGATGATCGTGCGAAGCGCCGCGCTCCTCCAGGCCGGGCTCGGCCGGGCCATGCTCACCGGCGTCGCCGAGCTGCACGAGCGCATCGACGACCTGGCCGAGGGCAGGGCCGCGGCGGTCTCCGCCGAGGCCAACGCGCTGCGCCGGCTGGAGCGCGACATCCACGACGGGCCGCAGCAGCGCCTGGTCTCCCTGGCCATGGACCTGTCGCGGGCCCAGCGCCAGCTCAAGCGCGACCCGCGGGCCGTCGAGGAGATGCTCAGCCATGCCATCGTCTCCACCCGCGAGACCCTCGACGAGCTGCGCGCCCTCTCCCGCGGCATCGCCCCGCCCATCCTGAGCGACCGCGGCCTGGCCCCCGCGCTGGCCGCCCTCGCCGGGCGCTGCACCATCCCCGTCGAGCTGGACGTCCAGGTCGAGGGGCGCTTCGCCGCGGCGATCGAGAACACCGTCTACTTCGTGGTGGCCGAGTCCCTGGCCAACGCCGCCAAACACAGCCACGCCACCGTCTGCACCGTCACGCTGAGCAAGATCGGCAACGTCCTCATGCTCACGATCGGGGATGATGGGGTCGGCGGCGCGCATGTCGCCAAAGGACATGGTCTGTCCGGTCTCGCTGACCGCCTGAAGGCGGTGGACGGCGAACTGGTGGTCGATTCGCCCGTCGGTGGGCCGACGGTCATAGTGGCGGAGGTTCCGTGCGGGTAGTCGTGGCCGACGACGCGGTACTGATCAGGGAGGGCCTGATCAGGCTCCTGGAGGAGTTCGGCTGCCGGGTGGTCGCCGCGGTGGGGGACGGTGACGGCCTGGTGAGAGCGGTCGCCGAGCACAGGCCGGACGTCTCGGTGGTGGACGTCCGGATGCCCCCCGGCTTCACCGACGAGGGGCTCCGCGCGGCGGTCGAGGCGCGGCGGAAGGTCCCGGGCGCGCCCATCCTGATCCTGTCCCAGTACGTGGAGGTGTCCTATGCGGACGACCTGCTCGCCGACGCCAGAGGCGCGGTCGGCTACCTGCTCAAGGACCGGGTCGTGGACGTGGACGACTTCATGGGCGGCCTGCGCGCGGTCGCGTCCGGCGGGACCGTCTTCGACCCGCAGGTGGTGGCCCAGCTGATGGTCCGCCGCCGCCGTGACGACCCCCTGGCCCAGCTCACCCCCCGCGAGCGCGAGGTGCTGGGCCTGATGGCCGAGGGCAAGTCCAACCCGGCCATCGGCCGCCAGCTGGTGATCAGCGACGGGGCCGTCGAGAAGCACATCCGCAGCATCTTCGCCAAGCTCGGCCTGTACGCCGAGGACGGCGACCACCACCGCCGCGTCCTCGCGGTCCTGGCCTACCTCAGGTCCTGAGGCGATCGGCCGTCCCGGTCAGCGCTGCGAGCGCCGCACGGTGACGCGGTCGTCGTTGACGACGATGGCGTCGGCGCGGCCGTCGCCCGTGGCGTCGGCGAAATAGGTGCCTCGGGTGCCGTAGTAGGGATTCGACGTCCAGGGCTCGTTCGGGGTGAAGCGGGTGCCGGTGGAGCGGCGGACGGTGACGCCGTCGTTGTTCACGACGATGGCGTCGGCGCGGCCGTCGCCGGTGACGTCGGCGAAGTAGGTGCCTCGGGTGCCGTAGTAGGGGTTGTCGGTCCAGGATTCGTTGGGCTTGAAGCGGGTGCCGGTGGAGCGGCGGACGGTGACGCCGTCGTTGTTCACGACGATGGCGTCGGCGCGGCCGTCGCCGGTGACGTCGGCGAAGTAGGTGCCTCGGGTGCCGTAGTAGGGGTTGTCGGTCCAGGATTCGTTGGGCTTGAAGCGGGTGCCGGTGGAGCGGCGGACGGTGACGCGGTCGTCGTTGACGACGATGGCGTCGGCGCGGCCGTCGCCGGTGACGTCGGCGAAGTAGGTGCCTCGGGTGCCGTAGTAGGGA
>NZ_BAAAVI010000027.1:29512-110543 GCF_039534445.1 Streptosporangium fragile
CGCGGCCGTCGCCGGTGACGTCGGCGAAGTAGGTGCCTCGGGTGCCGTAGTAGGGATTCGACGTCCAGGGCTCGTTCGGGGTGAAGCGGGTGCCGGTGGAGCGGCGGACGGTGACGCGGTCGTCGTTGACGACGATGGCGTCGGCGCGGCCGTCGCCGGTGACGTCGGCGAAGTAGGTGCCTCGGGTGCCGTAGTAGGGGTTGTCGGTCCAGGACTCGTTGGCGGTGAAGCTGTCGGCGCGGGAGACGCCGGCCGTCGAGACGAGCCCGGCCATCGCCGCCACGGTGAGGATCGCGAATCGCTTGAGGCCCCGACCGGAACGCGCGGCGGAATCCTTTCCGAAGAATGCGGACGGGCTTTCGCCGACGTTGGAGGTTTTGATACCAGAAAAGCGCATGATTCTTCCTCGCATGGGTCGGATGCTGTAGCTCGGGCCGTTCATTCCGACGTGCCGGTGCCGGGCCCGGGCCGGCGGAGACTCCGGCCGCCTCCGTGGAACGATAACGCGATCAGGCATGGTGAACGCTTGCTTCCGCGAATTGGGCAGAGGCTTCCGGTGGGGCGGAGTTTGCGCTCCACATGGCAGGTTTTTGCCCTTTTATACTCCCCTTTCGGCCGCCGGTGGACTGGGCCTTATGTGGCGCTTTTCTCACTGATTTCATCGATATATGGCTGTATCGGGAAATTTCTTAAATGTATTGATCCGGGAAGTGCTTCGGTGGTAGATGTGATGCTTGAGGCATGCGCTGACGCGAGGGTTCCGCTGTCCGGTGGGAGGAACGCCGGGAAAGGTGGGGGTGGCGCCGATGAGAAAGGCCGGCATGGACGTCGTGGGATTGGTCCGGCAGGTGAAGGGCGCCGCCGGCGTCCGGCGGGTCTTCGGTGAGCCGATCACGATCGACGGCGTCACGGTCATCCCCGTCGCCAAGATCGTCGGTGGGGGCGGCGGAGGCGGCGGCGGGGGAAGCACCCAAGGGGATGAGGAGTCCGGCGGCGGTGCGGGCGGCGGTTTCGGCGCCGCCGCCGTCGCGGTCGGCGTGTTCGCGGTCAAGGACGGTGAGGTCCGCTGGCGGCCCGTCGTCGATGTGAACCGGGTGATCGCCGGCGGCCAGCTCGTCGCGATCGTCGCGCTGCTCACCCTCGGGGCCGTCGTCCGCGCCCGTTTCGGGAACCGCCCCCGCCCCTCCTGAAGGCCGCTCCCGGCCGCCGGGCCCGTCCGCGGGGTGACTTCGCCCCTCGCTCGCCGCGGCCGTGGCGGGGGGCTGGGACACCGGCTCCGCGGGCGCGACCGTAGGCTCGGTCGTCGGCGCGTCGCGTGGCGCGCCGGAGATCCCGGGGAATGGTCCCTGAAGAACCGGCCGGTCGGCAGCGTCACCGGCTTCGACGGGATCGGCCTGGACGAGCCGGCCGGCTGGACGCCGGCCACGGTGGTGGAGGAATGATGATCTCGGTGTTCGGCAGCGTCAACATGGACCTGGTCGCCTATGTCGAGGCCGCTCCCGCGCTCGGCGAGACCGTGACGGGGCGCGCGTTCCACACGGTGCCCGGCGGCAAGGGCGCCAACCAGGCCATCGCCGCCGCACGGGCCGGAGCCGAGGTCGCCTTCCTCGGCGCCGTGGGCGACGACTCCTTCGGTGCCGAGCTGCGCCACACGCTCGCCGGGGCGGGGGTCGACGTGACGAACCTCCGCACCGTCCCCGGCCCGTCCGGCATCGCCCACATCGTGGTGGAGGACGGCGGCGGCAACTCGATCATCGTGGTCCCCGGGGCCAACGGCGCCGTGACCGCCCCCTCCGCGGCCGACCTCGACGTCATCTCCCGGTCCGACGTCCTGCTGCTCCAGCTCGAACTTCCCGTCGAGGCCGTCACCGCCGCCGCCAGGGCGGCCCGCGCGGCCGGGACCACCGTGGTCCTCACGCCCGCCCCCGTGCAGCCGCTCCCGGCCGAGCTGCTGGAGGCCGTGGACGTCCTGGTCGCCAACGAGCACGAGGCCGCCGCGATCACCGGCCAGGCCGACCACGAGCGCGCGCTGGAGGAGCTGCGGGGCACGGTCGGCTGGGTCATCGTCACCCTGGGCTCGCGCGGCGCCCTCACCGCCGAGGGCGACGGCCCGGTCGTGCACGTCGAGGCGCGCAAGGTGACCGCGGTGGACACCACGGCCGCGGGCGACACCTTCGTGGGCGCTCTCGCCGCCGCCCGCGTCGAACGGCGGCGGCCCGACGAAGCCGTGCGCTTCGCCACCGCCGCGGCGGCCCTGTCCGTCCAGCGCGCGGGCGCCAGCACCTCCATGCCCACCCGCGCGGAGATCGACCAGAGCCTCCTCGGACCCGAGGCCTGACGCTCCGCGGATCCCCGTCGCCCGTCCGGGCACACCGCGAAGCCGCGCCGTACCCGTCCCGGACTCGGACGATCGCCGCCGGCCGGCCTCCGCCGCGTGGTGGGACGGGGCAGGGCCCGCCTACGCCCCCTCCCAGAGCGCGGCGGCCGCCTCGGCGCAGGCCACGTCCTGAGGGACGGTGCCGCCGCTCACGCCGACCGCGCCCAGCACCCCCCGGCCGGGGCCGGACTCCCAGAGCGGGACGCCGCCCCCCAGGCACACGTACCGGTCGCCGGCGGCCAGGCCGTACAGCTCCCCGCCCGGCAGGGCGAGCTTGGCCAGGTCGGCGGTCGGCATGCGGTGGGCCACCGCGGTGTACGCCTTGCCCGGGGCGAGGGCCGGGCCGGCGAGCTGCGCGCCGTCCATCCGCTGGAAGGCGACCAGATGACCGCCCTCGTCGACGACCGCGACCGAGATCAGCGCCCCCTCGCGGCATGCCTGCCTCATCGCGGCCTCACACATGCGCAGCGCGAGTTCGAGGTTCACCGGCCTCCTCCCGGTTCTGAAACCCCGCCGGGACGCGGACCGGTTTGCGTCCGGCGCCGGCGGGGACATGGAACGTCTCACATAGAGTCCGACGCTTGCCCGGCCCCCGTGGAGGACCGGCGGGACCCGTCACCTGACCGCCCGCGACCTCGGGGGCCGCCACAGCAGGCGATGTCGCCGAGAGTATTCACTCCATTACCCTGAGGTACGATCCCATCACCGCCAGAACCTTCAAGGTGCCATCCGACCGGGGGAGAGCCATGCACAGCCACAACCGCGCAAGCATCGTTCACCAGCTCAGATACGCGGTTCGCCATCCCACGCGCGTCGTGCCCCACCTGCGCCGGCTGGCCCGCGACACCTGGCTGCGCCTGACCACCCGCGACCACGTCGCCTACTACCGGGCCGTCATGAAGTCCGACACCGCGCGCAACCCCAGGGCGGCGGTGGGCAGCAAGTCGCAACGGCGCTGGCTGGCCATGGGGCAGATGCAGTTCGACTACCTGGTGCGCCACGGACTGAAGCCGGAGCACCGCATGCTGGAGATCGGCTGCGGCAACCTGCGGGCCGGGCGCCTGTTCATCGACTACCTCGGCCCCGGCAACTACTACGGCATCGACATCTCCCCGGACATCCTCATCGCCGCCCAGGAGACCCTCGTCGTCCACGGCCTGCGCGAGAAGCTCCCGCATCTCATGCCGGTCAGGGACCTGCGCTTCACCGCCCTGCCCGACGGGGCGTTCGACGTGGTGCACGCGCACAGCGTCTTCTCCCACTCCCCGCTGCCCGTCATCGAGGAGTGCTTCGCGCACATCGCCCGGATCATGAAACCGGGCGGCTGGTTCGACTTCACCTTCGACCGCACCGAGGGCAAGGAACACCAGGTTCTCCGGGAGGACTTCTACTACCGCACCGAGACCCTGGTCGCCCTGGCCGAGAAGCACGGCCTGCACGCGGTCTTCATGGACGACTGGGAGCGGCTCCCGCACCGGCAGTCCAAGATCCGCGTCACGTTCCCCGCCCTCGAGCGTCCCGCCGGGCACGCGGCGGAGCACGCCCGCCCCGGCGAGGCCGACTCCGGCCCGCGGCACGACCGTGAGGCGGGACAGGTGCTGTCGGACCTCGGGTGACCCTCCCGGGGAGCCGTCCGGCGGGTCCTGGGCGGGCTCCGCGCGAGAGATCCGGTGGGTTCCGCGCGAAGGATCTGGGATAAGATCGGGCGCTTCGCGCGACTCATCGGGAGGATCGATGCGGGCCCACGACCCGTCCGCGGGCGGCGACGCGCCGGCCGGTGCGCCCGATGCGGCCGTGCGGACCCACGATCTGTCCGCCGACGGCGTGCTGGCCCGGGTGCGCGAGGCGGCCCGTACGGCGGTGCGGATCCACGGTCTGCCCGACGCCGAGATCACGTTGATCAACGTGTCGGAGAACGCCACCTACCGGGTCGACGACCCGGCCACCGGTGCCCGATCCATCCTGCGGGTGCACCGCCTCGGCTACCACTCCACCCCGGCCATCCTGTCCGAGCTCGCCTGGCTGGACGCGCTCCGTGAGGACGCCGGGGTCCGCACCCCCCGGGTGATCCCGGCCCCCGGCGGCTCCCGGGTGCTGACCGTTCCCGGCGCGGAGCCCCGCGACTGCGTGATGTTCGAGTTCCTGCCCGGCACCGAGCCGCCCGAAGACCGGCTGGCCGCGGGTTTCGAGCGGCTGGGCGCCGTCACCGCGCGCATGCACCGGCACGCGCGGCGCTGGTCCCCGCCCCCGGGGTTCACCCGCTTCCACTGGGACTACGAGGCCGCCCTGGGCGCCGAGTCGCGGTGGGGCCGCTGGCAGGAGGGCCTGGGCATGGAGCCCGGCGTGCTGGCCCTGCTGGGCCGGCTGGACAAGGAACTGCGTGAGCGGCTCCACCGCTTCGGCCGCGACCCGCGCCGCTACGGGCTGATCCACGCCGACCTGCGCCTGGCCAACCTGCTCGTGGTGGGTGACGAGCCGCCCAGCGTCATCGACTTCGACGACTGCGGCTTCGGCTGGCACCTCTACGACCTCGCCGCCGCCCTCAGCTTCATCGAGCACCGGCCCGAGGTTCCCGAGCTGGTCGACTCCTGGCTGCGCGGCTACCGCGCCGTGCTCAGCCTCCCGGCCGAGGACGAGGCGGAGATCTGGACGTTCGTCATGTTCCGCCGCCTGCTCCTGGTCGCCTGGATCGGCACCCACACCGGCGCGGACATCGCCGCCGAGCTCGGCGCCGGCTACACCGCGGGCACCTGCGACCTCGCCGAGCGCTACCTTTCCGGGACGCTCGGCTGATCCGGCTCCGCTCACCGGCCCGAACCTCGGCGGCGTCCGCGAACCCGGCGCCGCTGTCCGCCGGATCGGCCGGCGGCGCGGCGCTCCCGCCCGCGCCGGAGCGTGACCGGCCACAGGCGCGCGCCCGGCGCGACCGGTCACGGGCCCGCGCCCGGGGGCGACCGGACCATGGCCGCGCCATTCCCGTGGCGGGTGAGGACGTCGCGCACCGTAGCCGTATATTCATAAACGGCGACATTTGTAAATCGCATCACTCCGGCGACGCAATAGATGCGCCATGACAGGAATGCGATACCGCCTGTAATGAATTTCCGGCAATCTCATTCGCCGTCGATTGACGCGTGCGGGGTGAGTGATTGGTCTCCGTGGAGACCGGCCCGTTTTCCGCCGAGGGCCCGCCGGTTGTGACGGCCGGCGGGCCGCCCGTCAGCCCTTCAGCTCCCGCAGGATGTCCTCGTCGTCCGGGGCGAGCTCCAGCGCCCGGGTGAGGTCCGCGACCGCCTCCTCCTCCCGCCCGGCGGCGCGCAGCGCCATCGCGCGGTTGAACAGCAGCGCCGCATCCGCCCCGGGTTCCAGCGCCCGGGTGAAGTCGGCCACGGCGCCCTCCGGGTCGCCGGCCTCGAATGCCAGCATTCCCCGGTTGGCCCAGGCGGCGGCCAGCGTGGGGGCGAGTTCCAGGGCCCGGTCGAAGGCGGCCCGCGCCCGGTCGTGGCGGCCCTCGGCCATCTCCACCTGGCCCAGCGCGCACAGCAGGTACGGGTTGGCCGGATCCAGGGCGAGCCCTGCCTCCGCGTCCGCCCTGGCCCTGCCGTACTCCCCGAAGGCCGCCAGCAGTCCCGCCCGGTTGGCCAGGCCGTCCACGAACCCGGGGTCCAGTTCCAGCGCGTGGTCCAGGTCGTCGAGGGCACCCCGGTGGTCGCCCCGGGAGAAACGGATCTCGGCCCGGTTGTAGTAGGGCTCGGGGAAGGGCGGGCCGACCCGCATGGCCGTCTCGTAGTCGGCGATCGCCTCGTCCATGCGGCCCAGCCGGTGGAGCAGGTTGCCCCGGTCGATGTAGTAGTCGGGGTAGCCGGGGTCGGCCGCGATCACCGCGTCCAGGTCTTCCAGCGCCTCCTCCGGGCGGCCCAGCATCACGGTGAGCTGCGCCCGGTTGGCCAGCAGCACCAGCCGGTGAATCGGGTGCCCGCCGGGCGGCAGGTCGCGCTCGGCCAGGTCGACGGCCTGCTGGACCAGCTCCAGAGCCTTGGCGGGGTCACCCCGGCGCACCTCCACCAGCGCCCGGCCGTTGAGGTCGAACCCCAGCTTGAACGCCCGCTCGCGCGGGTCGGGGATCAGCGTGGAGATCGCGATCGCCTGGTTCACCCAGGCCAGCGCCGCGTCCGCGTCGCGGCGGGCCGGGTCGTGGTGGCGGACCTTGAGCATCCCGGTCGAGTACGCGGCGGCCGAGTGCACCGCCGGGGAGACGCTCTCGCGCCTGGCCCGGTCGAAGAGCTCCTCGGCTTCCTCCTCCCGGCCCAGCGCGGCCAGCGCGGTCGCGGTGCTGTGCACCAGCCGCCACCAGGTCTCCGGATCGCCCTGCGGGGCGGTCAGCCGCAGGGCGCGCCGGCCGAGATCGACCACGGCGTCGTGGCAGCCCGCGTCCAGGCACCACTGGACCGCGAACCGGAAGGCCGCGACGGCCTTGGACGGGTCACCGCCGTGCTCGCGGTGGTAGGGGATCGCCCCGAGCCGCGCGCCGACTGTGCCCTCCCGCTCCAGCTCGTCGGCGCGGGCGTCGTGCTCCTCCTCGCTGAGCGGCTCGTCCGCCGCGGCCCGCTCACCCGTCACCACGGTCAGCAGCTCCGCGGGGATCCGGCGCCGCAGCACCGCCAGCAGTTCGTGGTCGGTGGGGTCGGCCCGGTGGAGGTTCTCGACGACGAGTGTCCGGGGGCCGGTCTCGGCCAGGTGCTCGCGCAGGAACTCGGCCAGCCCGTTGGACAGGCGTAGCGTGCGCTTCGGCGCGTGCACCAGGATCCGCTCCGCGCTGGGCAGGTGCGCGGCCACCGACTGGCGCCGGGCGGGGATCACCCCGTGCATGTCGGGTGCCATGGCGCGCAGTTCGATGTCGTAGCGGGCGACGAGCTCCGGCCGGGCGGCGGGCGCGAGGGCGGAGACGATCGCGCCGCCCAGGGTGTACGGTCCGCGCAGGCGCCGGTCCGCGTCCACCGGGGGCAGCAGAAGGGGTGGAAGCGGCGACTCTTCCGGCGGGTGCGGTGCCCGGCTCACCAGACTCCTTTATTCCAAGTTAGACGATATTTCATGATATCTAGCTATGATGTGCACCCAGCCGACGCCCGGGCCGGGCGCCGGTTCCGGGATTCCGTCTCAGCCGACGTGCTTAGGGCTGGCGGTGCCGCTGAGAGCGACGGTGCCGGGCTTGTGAACAATGACGTGCTTCATTGCAGACCTCTCTCGCGAATAAGAACAAATGGCAAGTATTCGCAATATTTGCCTGCATTGACAAGATCTAGATATTATCGTGGCCAGATCCGGACATGGCTATGGACATCTGGCGTGCAGTCGTCTTTGATCCGCCCTCCCGGCGGCCCGGTCACGGTTGCGGTTCCTGCTGGGTGATGCAGTGGATCCCGCCGCCCAGCGCGAAGATGCCGCGGGCGTCCACCGACTCGACGACGCGGTCGGGGAAGAGCTTGGCGAAGATCTCCGCCGTGGCGGCGTCGCGCGGGTCGTCGAAGGAGCAGAGCAGGACCAGGCCGTTGGCCAGGTAGTGGTTGATGTAGGAGTAGTCGGCCAGCTCCCCGCCGGCCTCCCGGGTCTGCGGGGCGGGCAGCTCCACGACCTCCAGCTCCCGGCCCCTGGCGTCGGTGGCCGAGCGCAGGATCGCCAGGTTCTCCCGGGTGACCTCGTGGTCCGGATGGGCGGGGTCGGGCTGGACGTGGCAGAGCACCAGCCCCGGGCGGGCGAAGGAGGCCAGCAGATCCACGTGCCCGCTGGTCCCGTACGCGCCGTAGTCGGCGGTCAGGCCGCGCGGCAGCCAGATCACCTTCCGCACCCCGAGCCGGGCGCGGAGCTCGGACTCCACCTGCTCCCGGGTCCACCCGGGGTTGCGCTTCTCGCCGAGCTGCACGGTCTCCGTGACGATCACCGTGCCCTCACCGTCCACGTGGATGCCGCCGCCCTCGTTGACCATATCCGAGCGGAACCTCTCGGCTCCGGCCCGCCGCAGGACCTCCGCGGCGACCAGATCGTCCTTGGCGTACGCGTGCCAGCCCCACCCGTTGAAGGTCCAGTCGACCCCGGCCAGCCCGCCCCGCCCGTCCACCAGGAACGTAGGGCCGTTGTCGCGCATCCAGCAGTCGTCCAGCGGCTGCTCGACCACCTCGACCCGCGGGGAGAGCCACCGGGCCGCCTCCTCGCGCCCGCTCGGGTCGACCATCATGGTGACCGGTTCGTACCGGACGATCGTGTTGGCCACGCTCGACCACGCCCGGTAGGACGCCACGGGGTCCGCCAGCGCGTAGCCGGCGACCGGCCAGGACATCCAGGTGCGGGTGTGGGGGTGCCACTCCGGCGGCATGTAGAACACGGTCGGCGCTCCTTGGGAGAGAGAGGGAGAAGGGAGAAGAGGGGAAGGGGAGAATCGGTGGAGGAACGGGATCAGAGGTAGTAGAGGCGGTTGAGCGCGACCGAGTCGGCGGGGGAGGAGTGCACGAGCTCGCCGTCCAGCGTGACCCGGCCGAGCGCGTCCACCTGGACGGACCCGAGCCGCCCGTTGCGCACCATGTCGGCGAGGCCGATGCCCCGGGTTCCGCGCACGGCGACGCGCCGCCGCCGGGTCGTCATGCGATCGTCACCCGCCTGCGCGGCGGCCCCGCTGACGAAGGCCACCGACAGGTCCGCCGGGGTCGCGCCGTACGCGCCGAACTGCGGGCCCAGCACCAGCGGCTCGCAGGTGTCGGTGGAGGCGTTCGGATCGCCGGTCACCCCGTACGCGGGGAACCCGGCCTTCAGCACGAGCTGCGGTTTGGCGCCGAAGTGGTCCGGCCGCCACAGCACGATGTCGGCCAGCTTGCCCGGCTCCAGCGAGCCGACCTCGTGGGCCAGCCCGTGCGCGATGGCCGGATTGATCGTCAGCTTGGCCAGGTAGCGCAGCACCCGCTCGTTGTCGCCGTCCTGTGCCGCGCCCAGCTCGCCCTTCATCTTCCCGGCCATCGCGAACGTGCGCCGGACCGTCTCGCCCGCCCGGCCCATGCCCTGCGCGTCGGAGGAGGTGATGCCGATGACCCCCAGGTCGTGCAGCACGTCCTCGGCGCCCATCGTGCCCGCCCGGATCCGGTCCCGGGCCAGTGCGGCGTCACCGGGCAGCTCGGGCTGGAGCCCGTGCGCCGAGACGATCATCCCGTAGTGTTCCGCGACGGCGTCGCGGCCGAAGGGCAGCGTCGGATTGGTGGACGAGCCGATGACGTTGGGCACGCCGGCCAGCCGGAGCACGTTCGGCACGTGGCCGCCGCCGCAGCCCTCGATGTGGAAGGCGTGGATCGTGCGGCCGGACAGCACGGCGAGGGTGTCCTCCACCGACAGGCACTCGTTCAGCCCATCGGTGTGCAGGGCGACCTGCACGTCGTGGTCCTCGGCGACCCGCAGCGCGGTGTCCAGGGCACGGGTGTGCGCCCCCATGTCCTCGTGCACCTTGAACCCGCTCGCGCCGCCCTCGGCCAGCGCCTCGACCAGGGGCGCCGGGTCCGACGACGAGCCGCGCGCCAGGAACCCGATGTTCACCGGCCAGGCGTCGAAGGCGTTGAACGCGTGCCGCAGCGCCCACGGGGAGTTCACCCCGACGCCCCAGACCGGCCCGAACTCCTGGCCGATGATCGTGGTGACGCCGGAGGCGAGGGAGGCCTCCATGATGCGCGGGCTCAGCAGGTGCACGTGCGTGTCGATCGCGCCCGCGGTGGCGATCAGTCCCTCGCCGGACACGATCGTCGTCCCGGTGCCGGCCACCACGTCCACGTCGTCCAGCGTGTCGGGGTTGCCCGCCCGCCCGATGGCGTGGATGCGCCCCTCGCGGATCCCGATCGACGCGGTCCGCACCCCCAGGACCGGGTCGAGGATCAGCACGTTGCTGACGATCAGGTCGCACGTCTCCCGGACCGAGGCGGCCTTCAGGTGCAGCCCGTCCCTGGCGGTCTTGCCGAACCCGGCCAGGAACTCGTCACCCGGTTTCTGCGAGTCGTGCTCCACCACGACCACCAGGCCCGAGTCGCCGAGCCTGACCCGATCCCCCCGGCGCGGTCCGTAGACGCTCACCGCTCACCTGCCCCGTGCCCGCCGTCCGTCCTGTTCTCCCGCGCGCCGCCCGCCGGGAGTGCCCCCGCGACGTCCCCGCTCGTACGCGGTCCGTCGTCCCCGCCCGTACGCGGTCCGTCGCCCGCGGCGGGGGAGGCCGCCTCGCTGCCGAGATAGCCGCAGGCCCGCGCCTTCTCCATGGCGCGCTCGAAGGCCCCCGGGGCGTCCAGCGGCCCGTCGACCAGTCCGGCGAACCCGATCGCCACCCGCGCCCCGCCGATCGGGACCAGCCTGGCGGTGCGGCTCTCACCGGGGTCGAAGCGCAGGGTGGAGCCCGCCGGGATGGCCAGGCGGCGCCCGTAGCCCGCCGCCCGGTCGAAGCGGAGCCGGGGGTTGGCCTCGAAGAAGTGGAAGTGCGAGGTGACGCTGATCGGCACGGTCGCCGTGTTGAGCACCTCCACCTCGATCGCGTCCTCGGCCACCGGGGGACGCGGTGCCTCGATCACCGCGCCCGGGGCGTCGTCCTCGAGCGAGCCGCCGCCGAACGGGTCGGTGACGACCGCGAGCCGGGTGCCGTCGTCGAAGACCGCCTCGACCATCACCTCGGTGACGACGTCGGCCACCCCGGGCAGCACGTCATCGGGGCCGAGCACGCTCCGGCCCGCCGCGATCGCCTCGGCGAGCCTGGCCCCGTCCCGCGCGGCCTCGCAGACCGTGTCGGCGATGAGGGCGGTGGCCTCCGGAACGTTCAGGCGCACCCCCCGCGCCCTTCTGGCGCGTGCGAGCTCGGCCGCCGTGAACAGCAGCAGCCGGTCGCGTTCCGCGGGTGTCAGCCGCACGGTCGCCTCCCCATTTAGAACGGATTTCAAAGTTAGATCAGCATTCTAAACCGGTACGGTAGGAATCATGACTGCGAAGCTGGAGCGCCCCGACGTACGAGCGCACGTGCTGCGCGCGGCGCTGCTGGCGATCGACGAGGTGGGCCCCGACCGGCTGCGCGTACGGGACATCGCCGAGCGGGCCGGCATGAGCAGCGGGCACGTCATGTACTACTTCGGCAAGCGCGACCGCATCCTCGTCTCGACGCTCCTGCTCAGCGAGGACGAGCTGGCCGAGCGCCTCACCGCCGAGCTGGCGGGGGCCGCCGGCCCGGCCGAGGCGGTCGCCCGGCTGGTCGAGCTCTACCTGCCCGGCGGCCCGAGGGACGTCCGCTGGCGGCTCTGGGCCCAGGTCATCGCCCGTCCCCCGCGGGACGAGGAGACGCTGGCCAGGATCGCCGGGTTCACCGAGAGCTGGGCTCGCGAGCTGGCCGCGATCGTGGTCCGCGGGATCGCCGAGGGGGTGTTCCGGCCGGTGGACGACCCCGTCGGCTTCGCCACCCGGATGTGCCGGATCATGGACAGTCTCGCGAGCGACGTCCTGCTCGGGCTGCCCGGCCGGGGCCCCGGATGGGCGCGTGACCAGGCCATGGGGGCGATCCGCCGGGAGCTGCTGCCCTGATCGGCGGGCGCCGCGGGAGCGGCGCCGCCGGCCGCCGTACCCGTCCCGGGACCGCGGTTCCCGGCCCCGGGCGGTCACACCGCCGTGATGCGGTGGTATCCGAGGCGGCGATCCGGCCGTACTGGTGACCCGTCATCGCGGTGTGGGACAATTCTGAGGTCAGGCAGCTTCCGTCTGTTCCCCCTCTGGCCGGGTGAGGGAGGAACGGGCATGGACATCACGCCACAGGCGGTCGTCATCCCCAAGGAGACCGACCACCTCGAACAGGGGAAGTACGGCCCTGTCTACCCGCGGACCCCGGCGTGTTACGGGTTCACCATCGTCGCGGACGTCAAACCCGGCAGGGCCGATGCCATGCGCGAGTACGGCTACACGCTGGCCAAGGCGCTGGAAGGCGATCCGTATCTCCTCGCGCCGCTGAAGCTGCACTACCTGCGCTGGGTGCTCTTCGACGACGACACACGCTTCATGTATCAAGGGATCTTCGACACCGACTTCGACAAGTACACCGAGGACGCCGTCGCGCTGTTCACCAAGGCGGGGGTGAGCACGGCGTTCGAGAACCTCGAAGGCTTTCCCGAGGACTGGAGAACCAATCCCGAGGCGTTCGTCGGGTTCGTCCGCAAGCATCACTGTCCGAGCTTCATCGAGTACGGTGAGTATCCGTACGTCACCGCGGACGAGATCAAGAAGGCTCTGCGGATCAAGAGCGCCCTGTCGGAGATGCTCGACCAGATGCAGTGAGATCGGGCCACCGCCCGCGTGCTCCGTTGCCGATCGGAGACGAGATGAGCGAGACGAACGAGTTCAGGACCGCGCGCACGTACAACCAGAACCATGTGCCGCGCGAGTACACCCCCGGCCGGCGGCGGGTGAGCATCTACGTCGCCTGGAGCTATCCGGCCGAGGCCGGCAGGGACCCGGCCGAGCTCGACAACCGGTTCTCCACGATGACCGAGGTGCGCCGCGTGACCTGGCCGGCCTACGAGGACCCGAAATGGTCCGACCCGATGCGGTTCCAGCAGGGCATCGCGGGCGGGCTGGAGCTGTTCTTCTGGGGCTGGCTGCCCTTCCAGCAGTTCGCCCGGGAGAGCACCGGGCACCCCGTGCCCGTGTACCAGCGCGTCGACCAGGCCGGGTTCCACACCCCGCTGGACGAACGGGTGCTGGCCGACACCGACACCCTGTTCGTGTGGGGACTGGACCACATGATCACCGGACAGGACGCCACCCCCGCGGAGATCGAGGCGGTGCGCGAGTTCCTCACCCGCGAGGGAACCTGCCTGGCCCTGGGACCGCACCACGACGTCGGCGCCTCGGACGACCTGGCGGTGCGCGACATGGAGTATCACCACCACGGGGACGCGCTGGTGCCCCGTCAGCAGCGCTTCGGCAGGTACACCCGGTCACTGATGGCGGGTCTGGGGGTGCCCGTGGAGAACCGCTACGGCCTGCGCCCCGCGGTGACAGCGGGGAACAGGAGCGCCCCGCTGTCCATCGCCGGGGACCTGGACACCAAGGGGTGGCTGGACGGGGTGACCAGCTTCAACTTCCACATGCACCTGCCGCACTACGCCGTGACCACCGACGACCCCGACGTCATCCACGTGCTGGGCCGGCAGCCGATCGACCTGTCCCGGCCGCCGCACCCGTTCACCGAGGCCGGCAACACCGAGTTCAACATGTTCCTGTGGATGCCCCCGGACGGGGACCGGGCCGGTGACGTGATCTTCGCCGACACCACGCTCTTCAGCGCGCTGTTCGGCGTCGACGAGAGCGTGCGCACCTTCTGGAGAAACATCGTCTCGGCGAAGTAGCACCGCGGGGAAGGGAAGCAGCACCGCGGGGAAGGCGGGTATCCGTGACCGGGCATACGCATGTCACACTCGAACTCGACGACATCCAGCGCGGGGTCCTCAGCCCACGGCCGACCCCGTACGCGGCGACCTACATCCTGTTCCGCGTCGACGACCGCGACCATGGGCGGGAGCTGATGCGGCGCGTCAGCGCGGTGGTCACCTCGGCCGCCGACACGACCAGCCCGCTGGGGGAGACCTGGGTCAGCGTCGCGCTCACCTGCTCCGGTCTCGCGGCGCTGGGGGTGCCGCAGAAGTCACTGGACACCTTCGCGTGGGAGTTCCGCCAAGGCATGGCCGCCCGGGCCAAGGCGCTGGGCGACGTCGGCGACAGCGCCCCGGAGCGTTGGGAGGCGCCTTTGGGCACGCCCGACGTCCACGTGGTACTGGTGGCGCTGGCACCCGACAGTGCCCAACTGGAGACGGCCATCGACCGTGCGCGCCCGGCCTACCACCGCCTTTCCGGCGTGACGGCGATCTGGCGGCAGGACTGCCACGCGCTGCCCACCGAGACCGAGCCCTTCGGCTACCGCGACGGCATCAGCCACCCGGCCGTCGAGGGCAGCGGCATCGCCGGATCCAACACGCTGGAGACCCCGCTCAAGGCCGGCGAATTCGTGCTCGGCTACCCCGACGAGCTCGGCGGCGTCCAGACTCTCCAGCCCGAGGTGCTGGGACGCAACGGCAGCTACGCGGCCTTCCGTAAACTCCACCAGCGCGTCGGCGCCTTCCGGCGCTACCTGAGGGACAACGCCACCGGCCCCGAGGACGAGGAACTGCTGGCGGCGAAGATCATGGGGCGCTGGCGCAGCGGCGCACCCCTGGCCCTCAGCCCGTCGCACGACGATCCCGGCCTCGACGCCGACCCGTACCGCAACAGCTTCCTCTACCAGCAGGACGACCCGGCGGGATTCATCACCCCCGGCGGCAGCCACATCCGCCGGGGCAACCCCCGGGACGCGGCGGTGGCGGGCGTGCCGAGGCTGCACCGGATGATCAGACGCGGCACCGTCTACGGCCCGCCGCTGCCCGACGGCGCCCTGGAAGACGACGGGGCCGACCGCGGGCTGATGTTCGCCTTCATCGGCGCGCACCTGGGGCGGCAGTTCGAGTTCGTCCAGTCCGAATGGATGAACGACGGCGTCTTCTTCGGCGCGGGCAACGCGGCGGATCCCGTCGTCGGGTCCGGTGATGGGCCCGGTGACTTCACCATCCCCCGGCGGCCGCTACGTCGGCGCCTGCTCTCGCTGCCGCGGTTCGTCGTCACGCGCGGCGGCGAGTACTGCTTCCTGCCCTCGCTGAGCGCCCTGCGCTGGCTCGGTGACCTCACAGGCTGACGCGCGGCGCCGGGGAGGAAGGTTCATGGGCGCACTGCAGGTGCTGTTCAACGCGGTCACCGTGATCTTCATCGCGGTCACCATGTTCGCCGCCGGTCTGGCAACCCCCCTGTCGGCGCTGCGTGCCGTTCTCACCGACGTGCCGCTGCTCCTTTTGGCGCTGGCGGCCAATCTGGTTGTCGTCCCGCTGCTCGGCTGGGGCCTCGCCGCGCTGTTCGCCCTGCCCGTCGCGGGTTTCGTCGGCCTGGTCATGGTCGCCTCCTCACCCGGCGGGCCGTTCGGGGCGAAGCTGAGCATGGTGCAGAAAGGGGACGTGGTCGCGGGCACGGCGATGCAGGTGCTGCTGGCCGCCGTGGCCAGCCTCACCTTCGGCCCGACGGCCAGCGGCATCCTCACCGCGGCCAAGGTCGGTGAGGGGATCTCCCTCGATGTCGCGGCGCTGGTGCGGACCGTGGCCATCTTGCAGCTCGTGCCGTTCGCCGTCGGGCTGGTGGTACGCCACTACGCGCCGTCCGCGGCGCGCTCGTGGCATCCGGCCGCCGGCGTGGTGTCGAACGTGACGTTCCTGATGGTGTTGACGGGCATGCTCCTGGGCAGCTGGCGCGACGTCGTCGCGCTGCTGGGCTCACGCACCCTGCTCGCCGGGCTCGTTCTGGCCGTCGCCGCGTTCGCCGCCGGCACCCTGCTGGCCACCGGACCGTCCCCGCGCCGTACCACCATGGGCGGCATCGCGGCGGTCCGCAACGTGGGACCCCCGCTGGCCGCCATCGGGATCGCCTTCGGCGACGAGCAGGCCGTCCTGGGGGCGCTCGCCGCGGTGCTGATCAGCGGCCTGGCCGCGGCCCTGCCGATCGCCGCGGTGCTCGGCCGCGATCGGGGCGACGGCACCGCCTGAGAGGCACGGCACCGCCCCGGGGTGGCGGACGGCGGCGCGCGGGGCGGGCCGTTCCGGGCGGGAGAGCTCGCCGGCTCCGGGCGGTGTCAGAGCAGGCGCTCCAGGAAGACCGTGACCGTCATGATCGTGATGCCGGTGACGATCAGGTCGACGGCCCAGCGCAGATTGCGATGTTTGGCGCGCGCGACCCGGGCGATCCGCAGGGCGTCGGTGGCCAGGAACAGCTCGTAGTCCGCCGTCTCGGCGTTCATCCGCTCGATCAGGGCCTGGGGCGTGGGCTCGTCGGCGTAACTGAGGATACGCATCCCGCCGCGTTGAGGGGACAGGGGGCGGATGGTGATCAGGATCAGCATGACCGCCGCGGACAGCAGGATCAGCGCCACGATGACGCCGAGGCGCCCGATACCCGGGAAACGGGCCGGACCGGTGAGGATGAGCGTGACCATCGCGCCGTAGGCGACGCCCGCCCACGACAACAGCAGGCCGGCTCTCTTCTCGCTGGCGCTGATCAGCTCGGCGCGGGCCGCGGCGGTGGCGGCGTCGAGCCGATCCCTCAGGAACGGGGACATGGACACACGCTGCGCGCCGCCGTCTGCGGAGCGGCCGCCGGACGCAGCCGGTTCGTGGTTCATGGTGAGCGGGTCCTTTCCGCCGGGGCCGTGGGCCGGTGGAGCCGGCCGGCAGCCGGTGGATACGCGAGGCAGCCGGCGCTTCGGACATAGGCGGACGTGTGTTCGCCTACCTTCGACTGTAGGGGTGCGGCCGGAACAGGGTCGGGAAAGGGCCGCCGATGCCGGGCTCCGTGTGCAACGGCTCCGAACGGGCATGCGCCGCCCACGGGGCGCCTGAGAGCCTGCTGCCTCCCTTCTGCTGCTTGCCCGCTGCCGTGCGTGTGCGCGCCGCTCGCCACTCCGCGCCGTTGACGGCTGCCTCCGGTGCCGCTGAGCCCACGGTGGGGCGACGGCGGGTCAGACGGCGCTCCACCCGCCGTCGACGGACAGGGAGGCGCCCGTCATGTAGGCCGCGCGGTCGGAGAGCAGGAAGCAGACCAGCTCGGCCACGTCGTCCGGGCGGCCCGCGCGCGCGGCGGGGGCCACGGCGAACGCGGCGGACATGACCTCCCGCTGCTCCGGCGTCGTGAGCCGCCGGACCTGCTCGGTGATGGGCGTGTCGATCGCGCCGGGGCAGACGCAGTTCACCCGCACACCGTCGGCGGCCGCCTCGGCGGCCACCGCCCGGGTGAGCCCCAGCACCGCGTGCTTGGTGGCGATGTAGTCGGAACGGTCGGGGAACCCGCGCAGAGCCGCGATCGACCCCGTGTTGACGACCGAGCCGGTCCTCCGCCGGCGCATGTGCCCCACGACGTACTTGAGGCCGTAGAACACGCCGTCGAGGTTGACGGCCATGACGCGCCGCCACTCGTCCACGCCTATCTCGTGGACCGGTCGGAAGCACCCGGAGAGCCCGGCGTTGTTGAAGAACATGTCGATCCCGCCGAAGCGGTCGACGGCTTCGGCGGCGTAGGCCCCCACCTGCGCGGGGTCGCCGACGTCGGCACGCCACGGGATGACGGACCCGCCGGAGCCCTCGGCCAGGGCGGTCACCGCCGGGAGGTCGAGGTCGACCGCCAGGACGCGGGCCCCGCGCCGGGCCAGCATCGTGGTCACGGCCGCGCCGATGCCGCTGCCGGCCCCCGTGACGACCGCGGACCTGCCCGTGAACTCCGCGGTCACGTCGGATCGCCCGATGCTCGGCCCCCGTGCCCGCCGGTTCATGGGCATGCCCCCTCAATACTCATATTGATGATAAATAATATTCTGTATTAGCGTCACGGGGTCAAGCATCGGACCCTTTCCTCGCGAGAGCCCCGCGAGGCCGGACGGCTCCGCGGGGCGGTGACGAGTGCGAGCGCGTCAGCCCACGTGGGCGGGCTCCCGCTCGGCGAGGGGGGCCGGCGGCACCGGGGGACGGCGCCGGAAGCGGTCCTTGACGTCCTCGACGATCGTGTAGAGGGTGGGCAGCAGGATCAACGTCAGCAGCGTCGAACTGGTCAGACCGCCGATGACGACCACCGCCAGGGGCTTCGACAGGAAGCTGCCCTCCCCGGTCAGGCCGATGGCCATCGGCGTCAGCGCGAAGATGGTCGCGAGCGCGGTCATGATCACCGGGCGGACCCGGTGCCGGCCGCCCTCGACGACCGCCTCACGGGCGCTCATGCCCCGCTCGCGGTACTGGCGGACGAGGTCGAGCAGCACGATCGCGTTGGTGACCACGATGCCGACGAGCATCAGCATGCCGATGAGACTGGACAGGCCGAGCGGCGTCCCGGTGGCGACCAGCAGGCCGAGGGCGCCGGTCGCCGCGAACGGGATGGACACCAGCAGCATGAGCGGGTGCGCCAGGCTCCGGAACGTGGCCACCATGATCAGGTAGACGATCAGGATCGCCGCACCCAGGGCCACGAACAGGCTGTTGAACGAGCTGGTCTGCTGCTGGCTGACCCCGCCGATCTCGGCCGCGGCGCCGGCGGGCAGGGTGAGCGCGTCGAGGCGCTTCTTCAGCACGCCACTCGCCGCCCCCAGGTCCTCACCGGTGAACTTGGCGCTCACCGTGGTGGCGCGCTCCCCGTCGATCCGGCTCAGCCGGGTGGGGGCCGTCACGGTCTCGACCGTCGCCACGTCGTCCAGCCTCACGGTCCGGCCCAGGGGGGTGGGGATCCGCAGGTTCCGCAGCGCGGCCACGTCGTCCGCCGGGGCGTCGACGCGCAGGGACATCTCGCGCTCCTCACCGTCCAGGGTGACCTTGGCGACCTGCTCGCCCCGCGTCACCCGGGTCACCGCCTGGGTGATCTGGGCCTCGCCGAGCCCGCGCGCGACGGCCGCCTTGCGGTCGACCCGTACGGAGATCTGCCGGGCCGTGCTCGCGACGCCGGACTTCACCTCCGAGGTGTCCGGAACCTGGCGCATGGCGCCGGCGACCAGATCCGCCGCGCGCGCCAGCGCGGCGTCGTCGGGCGCCGAGACGGTGACCGCCAGGTCGCCGCCCAGGCCGCCCTGGCCGCCCTGGACGCTCACCTTGCCGAGTTCCGGACCGGACGCGGTCAGCTTGGTGACGCGGGCGCGGACGGTCTCGCGCACCTTCTTGACGTCGGTGTCTTCCTTCGCGGTGAGCGAGAACGTCGCCACCTGGCGCCCACCGCCCGTCTCACTGTCGTCGGGGCCGATGGTGACCTGGTACGACTTCAGGCCGGGCACGTCCTTGAGCGCCCGCTCCACGGTCCGGGCCGCCCGGTCGGCGCCCTCCAGGCTCACGCCCGGGGCCAGCTCCTGGCGGACCTGGAAGGTGTTCTGCCCGGTGTCGCCGAGGAAGTCGGTCTTCAGCTGGCCGACCATGCCTCCGGTGAGCGCGAAGATCGTGACGGCGGCCAGCAGGGTGAGCCAGCGCCGCCGCACGGCGAACCGGATGACCGGGACGTACAGGCGCTGGAGCACACCGTCGCGCTCCTTGGCGTCGACGGCCTCGCGGGACACCGCGTTCCTGGGCGGACGGAGGAACCAGTAGGCGAGCACGGGGATCACGGTCAGCGACACGAGCAGCGAGGCCAGCAGCGCGATGGTGACGGTCAGCGCGAACGCCGAGAACAGGGATCCGGTGATCCCGCCGGTGAACGCGATGGGCAGGAAGACGGCCACCGTCGTCAGCGTGGATGCGGTGACCGCCCCTGCCACCTCGCGGGTGCCGGTCGTGACCGCGTGGAGTTTGTCCTCGCCGTAGTCGAGGTGACGCTTGATGTTCTCGATGACCACGATGGAGTCGTCGACGACCCGCCCGACGGCGATGGTCAGCGCGCCGAGCGTCAGCATGTTGAGCGTGAAGCCGTTGGCCCACAGGCCGATGAGCGCGACCACCAGCGAGAGCGGGATCGAGATGACCGTCACGACGGTGGACCGGAAGGAGAACAGGAAGACCAGGATGATCAGGGCGGCGAAGCCCAGCCCGAGCAGGCCCTCGGTGGTCAGGTCGCCGATGGACTTCTCGATGAACTCGGACTGGTCGAACGCCACGGTCAGCGCGGTGCCGGACCCCAGGGCGCGGGTGAGCCCGGGCAGCCGTTCCCTGACCTCCTCGGCGATGGCCACGGTGTTGCCGTCGGGCTTGGCCATGACCATCACGCTGAGGCTGGGCCTGCCGTCGGTCCGGGTCAGCGACCTCGGGCGCTCCTCGACCACGCGGACGTCGGCGACGTCGTCCAGCCGCACCTTCGGCGCCAGGTAGAGGCCGCGGACGTCCGCGAGCGAGTCGAAGCCCTCGCCCACCTGAAGGGCGAGCGACTCGCCGCCGCTGGTCAGGATGCCCGCGGGCACGACGGAACCGCCGGAGCCGAGCGCGGTGGCGACCGCGTCGGCGGTGAGTCCGCGCTTCTTGAGCTCGTCCTGGTCGAGAAGGATCTCCACGGTCTCCGGCCGCTCGCCGCCGACCAGCACCCGGCTCACGCCGTCGACCGAGCCCAGCTCGCCCGGGGCCAGCTCCTGCAGCCGCCGGGCCAGCCGGCGTTCGTCGTCACCGGTGACCGCCAGGCTGATGACCGGGAACTCCGTCGAGGTGCCCGGCGCCACCTGCGGGGTGACCCGGGCCGGGAGCTGTGCCTGGATCCGGCCGACGCGCTGCTGCAGGTCCTGGACGGCCCGGTCGATGTCGGTGCCGTGCTCGTACTCGATCAGGACGCTCGAGAGGCCGTCGCCGGAGAACGAGGAGATCTTCTGCTGGCCGGCGCCCCCCTCGACGGCCTCCTCGATCTTCTCGGTGACGCCACGCTCGACGATCTGCGGCGCGGCCCCTGGATAGACGGTGGTCACGCTCACCGTGGGCACGGTGAACGAGGGAAGCAGCTCTTGCTTCAGCGACACGGTGGCGATCGCGCCGAATATGAGGACCGCGAGCGCCAGCAGGGCGACCAGCGCCCTGTTGGCCAGACTTATCCGGGTGAGAGCGTTCAACAGGTTCCCCCCTAGGGAATGGTTGTCGCCTCCACGCTTCAGCCTCGGCACCGGTTCCCGATAGCGGCCAAGGTTGCGGTCCGGATCAACGAAAGTTGCACCGCCATCCGCTTTGGTTGACTGTTCCGACCCGGCGCTGGCCACACCGGAGGGCAGTCGGTAGCGTCGCCGCGTGAAGTGGAAGCCATTCCCGGCGGTCGTGGGCGACCTGGCGTTGGCACTCGTCGTCGGCTGCCTCGGCGCGTGGACCGGGCTGACCGGGCCGGACGGCCGCCAGCCGGTGCTGTCACCGGGCGTGTGGGCCGTCGGCGCCGCGCAGCTCGCCGCCGGCCTGGCCCTGGTCGCCCGGCGGCGGGCGCCGGGCGCGGTGGTGACGCTGTGCGCTGCGCTGTGCGCGTTCACCGCCCCGTTCGCGGGTCCCTTCGCCGCCTACGCGGTGGGGCTCTACGGCCGGGGCCGCGCCCGCGACTGGAGCGCGGTCATCGTCCTGTCGCTGCTCTTCGCCCGCCCGTGGACCCTGCGGATCCCGCCGGCCGAGGTCGTGTTCAACACGGTGACCACCTCGCTGCTGGTTCTCGCCCCGGCGCTGCTCGGCATATGGCGGGCCTCCCGGCGGCGGCTGATCCAGGCTCTGGCCGACCGGGCGGAGCGCGCGGAGCGGGAGCGGGAGCTCATGGCGGAGCAGGCCAGGTCCGAGGAGCGTGCCCGGCTCGCCGGTGAGATGCACGACGTGATCACCCACCGGGTCAGCCTCATGGTGCTGCGGGCGGGCGCGCTGCGGACGATCGCCCGCGACGAGGTCGTCCGCGAGGCGGCCGAGGAACTGCGCCAGGTCGGCTGCCAGGCGTTGGAGGAGCTACGCGACCTGGTCGGTGTGCTGCGCTCCGAGGAGACCTTCGGCTCGGCCCGCACCGCCGAGCCCGTCGTGCTCGATCTGTCGGCCCTGGTCGAGGAGTCCAGGGCCGCCGGGATCGAGATCGACCTCGCCGTGACCGGGGATCCCCGCCCGGCGCCGCCCGTCGTGGCGCGCACGGCCTACCGGGTCGTGCAGGAGGCGCTGACCAACGTCCACAAACACGCCCCGGGCGCCGCGGTCACCGTCCGGGTCGATCACACCGGCGACCTGATCCGCCTCGCCGTGCGCAACGGCCCGGCGCACGGCTCGGCCGGGATCGCGCTGGGTGAGGGCGGTACCGGCCTCAACGGCCTGCGCCAGCGCGTCGAGCTGGTGCACGGATCCCTGCACGCGGGTCCCTCGGCCGACGGCGGTTTCACGGTCGAGGCCGCGCTGCCGGTCCCTCCCGCCGCCCCGGTCCCTCCCGCCGCCCCGGCTGTTCTCCCCGCCCCGGCTGCCGTCGCCGTTCCGGCCGCTCCCCCGGTACGGACCGCCGAGCCCCCCGCGCCCGTCGGGGTCACCGGGACCGCCCCGGCCGGTCGGCACCTCCCGGCCGCCCGGCTCTCCGCAGGTCCCCCGCCGCCCTCCTCCGGAGGGCCGGATTTCCCCGGGGAGGCCCTGGACGAGGTGGGGGCGCCGCGATGATCCGAGTCCTCATCGTCGACGACGAGCGGATGGTCTGCGCCCAGCTACGGACGATCCTGTCGGCGGCCGACGATCTTGTGATCGTCGGTGAGGCCTACGACGGCGCCGAGGCCGTGGAGTGCGTGGTCCGTCATCGCCCGCACGTGGTGCTGATGGACCTGCACATGCCCGGCGTCGACGGGCTGGCCGCGATCGAGCACATCGCCCGCTTCCCGGCGCCGCCGAAGGTGGTGGTGCTCACCACCTTCGACCGCGACGGTTACGTACTGCGGGCCATGACCCTGGGCGCCGCCGGGTTCCTGCTGAAGGACACCCCGCCGGAGGATCTGATCGGGCTGGTGCGCGTGGCGGCGGACGGGCACACCGTGCTCTCCCCGGCGGCCACCCGGCGGCTGCTGTCGGCCTCCGCCGGGCGTGACGCCGCCAGAGAGCAGGCCATGGCCCGGATCGGCGAGCTCACCGACCGCGAGATGGAGGTGCTCGCCTGTCTCGGGAGGGGTCTCTCCAACGCCGAGATCGCCCGTACGCTCTTCCTCTCCGAGGCCACCGTCAAAAGCTACGTCTCCCGCATGCTGGTCAAGCTCGGTTTCTCCAACCGCACCCAGGCGGGGCTCCTCGCCTCGGAGGCCGGGCTCACCGCGGCGGGGGAGGTCTGACCGGCCCCGGAGATCCGCGCGGGGCGATGGCCGCACGGCGTTCCCCGGGTCCGGCGGGGCGACGTGCCGTCCCGGGTGCCGGGGTGGCGGGCCCCGTGACCCGCTCGCCGTACCAGATCTCCAGGGCGACGCGCCCGTTGTTCCGGGTGCCGGGGTGGCGCGTCTCCGTGTCGTGGACACCCCCGGGCCATGCCGTCGTGCCGGCCGGTGGCGTCGCGGGCGGCGTACCGGGGGCCGAGACGACGCCGCGACGGTACCCCAAACGCCCTAGCGACCCGCAAGTACTTATACTTCCCATTAGGAAGTATTAACCCGATACCGAGGAGGGGCGTCCATGTCCGTGCGATGCGCCACCGGGCAGCACGATCGGCACGACGTCTACGCCGCGCAGTGCCCCTGCCGCGGGGTGCTCGACCTGCTCGCCAACAAGTGGGCCGCGCTGGCGATCGGCGCCCTGGAAGAGGGGCCGCGGCGGTTCGGCGAGCTGCAACGGCGGCTGGAGGGCGTCAGCCCCAAGGTGCTCACCCAGACTCTCCGCCGGCTGGAGGAGGCCGGCTTCGTCGACCGGGTCATCTACCCGGCCGTCCCCCTGCACGTGGAGTACTCCCTGACGGAGCTGGGAGCCGGCGTCGCCGAGCCGCTCGCCGGGCTGCGCGGCTGGGTGGAGGAGCACATGGACGAGATCGCCCGCGCCCGCCCCGCGTGATCCGCCGGGGGCAACCGGAGGCCCCGGCGTCGTCCGCCGCGGGACGCCGGAGGATCACCCCGTGGGACCCGCAGGATGAGCGCTTCGGAACTCCCGCGCGGGACGGCGGCCGGGGAGGTGCGAGGTGTCCCGGCGGGGGCGGCCCGACCGGCGGGAGCGGGTCCGGCGGGCGGTGGAATCATGGGGGCATGGAGCAACCGAGGAGCCGCTGGGCGGACATCACGGGCGGCGACGCAGGGGAGCGGTACGCGGAGAGGTTCGCCAGGTTGGCCGAGTCGGGGGCGGACGTCCACGGCGAGGCGCGGCTGTGCGCGGAGCTGGTGCCCCCGGGCTCCCGGGTGCTGGACGCCGGGTGCGGGACGGGCCGGGTGGCGATCCGGCTGGCCGAGCTGGGCTACGACTGCGTGGGCGTCGATCTCGACGAGTCCATGCTCCGGGTCGCCCGGCGGGCCGCGCCGTGGCTCCCGTGGGTCCTGGCCGATCTCAGCGCCCTCGACCCCGATGCCCTCGGTCCTGCGGGTGCCGGCCCCTTCGACCTGGTCGTCGCCGCGGGCAACGTCATCCCGCTGCTCGCCCCCGGGACCGAGGCGCGGGCCGTCGCGGGCCTGGCGGCGCTGCTGCGCCCCGGCGGGCTGCTGGTCAGCGGGTTCGGGCTGGACGCCGCGCATCTCCCGCTCGCCTCCGCCACGGTCGGCCTGGCCGACTACGACGCCTGGTGCGAGGCCGCCGGGCTGACGCCGCTGCGGCGCCTGGCGACGTGGGACGGTGCCCCCTACGACGGCGGCGGGTACGCCGTCAGCGTCCATCTGCGGCCCCCGAACTGACGAGTGTCCAGGAAATAGTAATTTCATCCCATGCGATTGGGCGTTCTCGACATCGGTTCCAACACGGTGCACCTGCTGGTGATGGATGCACATCGGGGAGCTCGGCCGTTGCCGGCGTACTCCCACAAGGTGGAGCTGAGGCTCGCCGAGCACATGGAGGACGGTGAGCGGCTCTCCGCGCGGGGGGCCGCGCGGTTGCGCGAGGCCGTCGAGGACGCTCTGCGGATCGCCGAGGACAAGGGCGTCGAGGACCTGATGGCCTTCGCCACCTCCGCGATCAGGGAGGCCGTGAACGGTGAGGAGGTGCTCGCCGGGCTCCAGGCCGACACCGGCGTCGGCATCGAGGTGCTCTCCGGGCAGGACGAGGCGAGGCTGACGTTCCTGGCCGTGCGGCGGTGGTTCGGGTGGTCGTCCGGGCGGCTCCTGGTGCTCGACATAGGCGGCGGGTCGCTGGAGATCGCCTCGGGCATCGACGAGCAGCCCGACGTGGCGGTCTCGCTGCCGCTGGGGGCCGGCCGCCTCACCCGCGGCCGTTTCAGCGCCGATCCGCCGCCCGCCGACGAGGTACGGGCCCTGCGCAAGCACGTCCGGGCGGAGATCGCCCGTACGGTGGGCACCGTGTCCCGGTACGGGCGGGCGGACCACGCCGTGGCGACGTCCAAGACGTTCAAGCAGCTCGCGAGGATCGCGGGGGCCGCGCCCTCGAACGATGGACCGAACGTACGCCGGGTGCTGAGGCATGCCGACCTGGTCGGCTGGACCGGCCGGCTGGCCGCGATGGACGTGCGGGAGCGGGCCATGCTGCCCGGCGTGTCGGAGGGGCGGGCGCCGCAGCTCCCGGCCGGGGCGATCGTCGCCGACGCCACGATGGACCTGTTCGGTGTCGCCGAGCTGGAGGTGTGCCCGTGGGCGCTGCGCGAGGGCGTCATCCTGCGGCGGCTGGACGCGATGCCCGAGCGCTGAAGTTTACCCGGACTTGAATAGGTAAGAGCGCATTGTCATGACAAGCGCTCAGCTGGAAGGCGCCGCGCGCAGAGCGGCGAACAGTCGGACACTGGACAGGCTCGCCCGGCTCGGTATGGTCTGCCGCGGCGTCCTCTACGGCCTGATCGGCTTCCTCTCCCTGCAGATCGCCTTCGGAGGCGGCAGCGAGGGCAGGGAGGCCGACAAGACCGGGGCGATCGAGATCGTCGCCGAGCAGCCCTTCGGCACCGTGCTGCTCTGGCTCATGGTCGTCGGTTTCGCCGCGCTGGCCCTGTGGCAGCTCTCGGAGGCCGTGATCGGCCGGGGCCGGACGAAGGACCGCGCCGAGTCGGCGGGACGCACCGCGGTGTACGGGCTGGTCGTGGCCACGCTGCTCAGCCTGTTGCTGCACGGGGACTCGGGCGGTTCGACCGACGAGCACTCGAAGGACCTCACGGCCAAGCTGATGGATCTGCCGGCCGGCCAGCTCATCGTGGGCCTGGTCGGGCTGGGCCTGGTCGCGCTGGGGGCGTACTGGATCCACAAGGGTTACCGGAAGAGGTTCCTGCAGGACCTGCGGACCGGCGAGATGCCCCCGAAGGCGCGTGACCTGGCCGAGAAGCTGGGCCTGGCGGGCTACCTCGCCCGGGGCGTGATCGCCGCGGTGGCCGGCGTCTTCGTCGTCCAGGCCGCGATGACCTACGACCCCGACAGGGCCAAGGGCATCGACTCGACGCTGCGCTCGCTGGCCGACACACCGGCCGGGCCGTGGCTGCTCGGGGTCGTCGCGATCGGTCTCCTGCTGTTCGCGGCCTACTGTTTCTTCGAGGCCCGCTGGCATCGGATGTGACAACTGGAGCGTACGGGACGGCAGGTGCGGGTACGCAGGTCAGAGCTCGTCCGGCAAGCCCGATCTGACTATCCGGTAAGTGATCGCATTCCTACTTTCTCGTGACATCTTCTCCTCCGAGTTCCGCGTCTTCCCAGGGGTACGACAGCATCGGAGGGGGCGTATGGACTCGTCGGAGTACGACCGCGGCGAATGGGTTCTCCGCCTGGCGGGTTCCCCGGACCAGGTGGTCAGAGCCCGTCGCCTGGTCTCGATGACCCTCGGGCGTGACCACCCCCTCCACGACGACTGCGTCCTGCTGACCAGCGAGATCGCCACGAACGCGGTGGTCCACTCCCGGTCGGGGGACGGCGGGGCCTTCACCGTCACGGTGGCCTACTCGGCGCGGAGCGTGCGGGTCTGCGTCCAGGACGAGGGCTCGGCGGAGGTCCCGTGCGTGTGCCGTGCCTCGCCGGACGCCACGGGCGGGCGCGGCCTGCCCCTGCTGGAGGCGCTGGCCCACCGCTGGGGCCTGGTCCGGGAGGCGGGCTCCAACAAGATCTGGTTCGAGCTGGTGCTGGAGCCGGCCGCCGTCCGCGTGTCCAGGCTGGCCGGCGTCGGGTGAACGCCGCCCGTCCGGTGAGACGTGGCGAGCGCCGCCCGGCCGCGCGGGGGGACGGAACACCGCCCGTCCGGTGAGGCACCGTGAACGCCGCCCGGCCGCGACCGGCCGCGCCCGGCCGCGACCGGGCGGACCGGGGCGGGGCACCCGGGAACTCCCGCCGGGGCCCGGGGCGTCAGACCCGCAGGCGGCACAGGCCCTCGGCGAGGACCTTGGTGGTGAGGCGGGTCCGGCTCTCGCAGCCGAGCTTGGCGAAGATGTGCTCCAGGTGTGTGGTGACCGTGCGGACGCTCAGCATCAGCGTCGCCGCGATCTGCGGGTTGGAGTCGCCGAGCGCCACGTGGGTGATCACGTCGATCTCCCGGCCGGTCAGGTCGTACGGCAGGTCGCAGGGGCGTTCGGCGACGATCGCGCCCCGGAGGGCACCGTGCGGTCCGACGCCGGCGCGCAGCAGCCGCACCTCGCGCCAGCGCCCGGACCCGTCCAGCCAGAGCCCGCGCCGGCTGAGCTCGCCGGAGTCGATGAACTCCCCGGCCAGCTCCGCCATGGCGGGCTCGGCGGCCACGGCCTCGGAGGCCGGGGCACCGGCGACGTCCCGGCGGGTGCCGGCGCGGTCGAAGGCCGCGACGCGGAAGCCGGGCGGCAGGCCGGCCGGGTCGATCACGCAGCGGTTCAGGTCGGTGACGTGGGCCAGTGTGGGGGAGACCGCGCCGAGCAGCGCGTCCGCCTGGCCGGAGAAGGCGCCGGGGTCGCGGGCGTTGAGGTGGAGCAGGCCGGTGTAGCGGCCCTCGGGCAGGAAGAGCGGGGTCGTCAGCCCGCCGTGCCAGCCGTACGGCTCCAGGTGGCGGCGGAAGTAGCGTTCGGTGCCCGGGGCGCCCATGGCCAGCGGCACCCGCGCCTCCATGGCGCGCCGGTAGGGGACGAGACGGGCGTACTCCTCGGCGGCGTCGCCGTCGACCCGCGCGTACCCCGCGGAGATCAGGCTGCGGTGGCGTCCGGTCACCGGGTCGTAGGCGACGAAGTCGTAGGCCTCCAGCGCGATGACCTGGCGGAGCGCCCGCATGGCGCCGGGCACGCCGCTGCGCCCGGCGACCCGGAAACCCACCTCGGTGAACGCGTGGAGGTGGCGCGGGCTCAGAGTGATCTGGTCCATGATCCCCTTTCCGAACGGGATGCGGTAAACCCCGGGTTAAGGAAATACGTAAACTCTCCGATGCCTCGACTTGTAACCGGCTTTACTCTCTCCGCAACATCCCCGGGAGGAACGGTGACGGTCGTGACAAGGATGCGAGGACCCGCCGTCCTCCTGGCGTCGACGCTCGCGGTCGGCGCGTGCGGCGGCTCGGGACCGCCGGGCCGGGGCGGGCAGCAGGGGCAGGGCGCGAAGGAGTTCTCGGTCGCGCTGACCGAACCCGACCACCTGACCCCCGGGAACACCTCCAGCAGCTATTCGATCACCGTCCTGCAGGCGCTGTTCGACCTGCCCGTGGTGATCGACCCCCGGGGGCGGCCGCAGATGCGGGCCGCCGAGTCGGTCACCAGCGAGGACCAGAAGGTCTGGACGATCAGGATCAGGCCCGGGCAGAAGTTCCACAACGGCGAGCCGGTGACCGCCGAGAGCTTCGCCGACGCCTGGAACGCCGCGGCCTACGGCCCCAACGCGTGGACCAACAACTCCTCCTTCGAGAACATCGAGGGCTACGACGCGCTGAACCCCGAGGCGCCCGAGGGGGCGGACGAGGCCCCCGAGCCCGCCACGGACAAGCTGAGCGGTCTCAAGGTCGTCGACCGGAACACCCTTCGGGTCACGCTGACCGAGCCGTTCGGCCAGTTCCCCGTCACGCTGGCCTACACCGGGTTCGCCCCCATGCCCAAGGCCGCCTTCACCGACCCGGCCGCCTACGACGTCAAGCCGATCGGCAACGGGCCCTTCGCCCTGGACGGCGAGTGGGTGCGCAACCGGCAGATCAGGGTGAAGAGGTTCGACGGCTACGCGGGCCCCCGGCCGGCCAAGTCCGACGCGATCACCTTCAAGATCTACGGGAGCCGTGACACCGCGTACGTGGACCTGCGGGCCGGCAAGGTCGACCTGCTCCGGACGATTCCGCCGGCGAGCACGGCCGAGGCCAGGCGGCTGCTCGCCGACCGGTTCGTCACCACCCCCAGCGGGACCATGGACTACCTGGGCTTTCCCGTCTACGACCGGCGCTTCGCCCATCCCGACCTGCGCAAGGCCATCTCCATGGCCATCGACCGGCAGGCCATCGTCGACGCCGTCTTCAACGGCGCCTTCAAACCGATGGGCTCACTGGTGGCGCCGCTGGTGCCGGGTTACCGCGAGAACGCCTGCGGGGAGGCGTGCGTCTTCGACAAGGCCAGGGCCAGGGAGCTGTTCGACAGGGCGGGCGGGTTCAGCGGCACGCTCAACCTCTACTTCTCCAACGCCGACCCCAGCTACGAGCAGTGGATGACCGCGGTGGCCAACCAGCTCAAGGACACCCTCGGCATCACCGACATCCGGTTCCGTAAGATCCCGGCGGCCGACTACCTCGCCACGCTGCGGGAGCACCGGCAGGACGGCCCGTACCGCAACAACTGGGTCATGGACTATCCGAGCCCGCAGAACTACCTGCAGCCGATGTGGGGCGCGGGCAACCGGATGGGCTGGGAGAGCAGGGAGTTCGACGACCTGATCGCCCGGGCCAACGCCGCCCCCGGTCTGGAGGCCGGCATCCCGCTCTACCGGAGGGCCGAGGACCTGGCGCTGGCCGAGATGCCGATGACGCCGCTCTGGAACTGGCAGGACCAGGCCGGATACTCCGCCAGGATCGACGGGGTCCGGATCGACGCCTACAGCCCGAACCTCGACACGATCACGGTGAAGTAGGTGGCCCGCGGGAAACGGCGATCCCCTGGGCCCGCCGCTCCGGGGTCCTCCCGCGTGGCGCGGTGGTTCTTCCGCCGGTTCCGGTGGCCGTCCCGCGACCGCCGGAGGGCCGTCTCCGGGACGCGGCCGTGAGGTACGCAGTCCACCGGCTCCTCCAGGCCGTACCGGTCTTCTTCGCCACCACCTTCCTGGTCTACGCGATGGTCTTCGCCCTGCCGGGCGACCCGATCCTCGCCCTGGCCGGGGACAAGCCCCTGCCCGAGCAGGTGCTCCGGACGCTCAGGGAGCGCTATCACCTCGACGACCCGTTGATCGTCCAGTACGGCCTCTACATGCTCGACGCCGTCCGGGGCGACCTGGGGGAGACCTTCACCGGGCAGCCGGTCGGCGAGCTCCTCCGGGGGCGGTGGGGGGTGACCGCCCAGCTCGCGGTGACCGCGTGGGTCTTCGAACTCACGGTGGGCGTCGGTCTCGGCGTGATCGCGGGACTGCGCCGGGGCGGGATCGCCGACACGGCGGTGCTGGCCGGGACGACGTTCGTCATCGCCGTGCCGGTCTTCGTCGTCGGATACACCGCGCAGATCGTGCTCGGCCTCAACCTCGGGCTGTTCCCCACGGCGGGCGTGGACGAGGGGTGGCCGACGAGCTACCTGCTGCCCGGAATGGTGCTCGGCTCGTTCGGCCTCGCGTACGTGGCCAGGCTGACCCGTACCAGCCTCGTCGAGAACATGCGCGCCGACTACGCCCGCACGGCGCGCGCCAAGGGGCTGCGGCGGCGCCGGGTGATCGGCGGGCACGCACTGCGCAACTCGCTGATCCCGGTCGTGACCTTCCTCGGTGTGGACTTCGGCAACCTGATGGCCGGGGCCGTCGTCACCGAGGGCATCTTCAACCTGCCGGGCATCGGGCAGCAGGTCTTCCAGTCCATCCAGCTCCGGGAGGGGCCCGTCGTCGTGGGCGTCGTCACCGTGCTCGTGATGATCTTCATTCTGGTGAACCTGCTCGTCGACCTCCTGTACGGCGTGCTCGACCCGAGGATCCGCCGTGGCTGAGGAGCGGGCCGCGGTGGCGCGGCCGGGCCGGACCCGGGCGGGGTCCCTGTGGCGCGACGCGTGGCTGGAGCTGCGCCGCCGGCCGGTCTTCTGGCTCTCGGCGGTGATCCTCGTCCTCGCCGTGGCGATGGCCGCCCTCCCCGGGGCCTTCACCCGCTTCGGGCCCAACGAGGGCTGCGACCTGCGCAGGTCGAAGAAGGGGCCGGGCGGCGCGGCCGTGTTCGGCTACGACCTGCAGGGCTGCGAGTACTGGTCGCAGATCGTGCACGGCGCCCGCGCCTCCGTCCTGATCGGCATCGCGGTGACGGTCTTCGCGCTGCTCGTCTCGGTCGTGCTGGGCCTGCTCGCCGGCTACTACGGGGGGCTGCCGGACGCGGTCGTCTCCCGGCTCACCGACGTGTTCTTCGGTATCCCGTTCGTCCTGGGCGCGACCGTGATCCTGGTCGCCTTCCCCGGCCACGGCGTCTGGGCGATGACCCTGGTGCTCGTCGTGCTGGGCTGGACCACCATGACCCGCCTGATGCGCGCCCAGGTGATCGCCGTCCGCGACATGGACTACGTGGCCGCGGCCCGCATGCTCGGCGCGGGCGACCTGCGCGTCATGGTCAGGCACATCCTGCCCAACGCCGTCGCCCCGGTCTTCGTGGTGGCCATGCTCAACGTCGGCAACGTCATCGCCGGCGAGGCCACCCTCGACTACCTGGGCGTCGGCCTGCAGTACCCCGAGGTCTCCTGGGGCCTGCAGCTCAACGTCGCCCAGGTGTTCTTCGCCGAGCACCCCCACCTGCTGGTCTTCCCGTCGCTGTTCCTCACCGCGACGGTGCTGAGCTTCCTCCTCCTCGGCGACGTCGTCCGCGACGCCCTCGACCCCGGGCTCCGCTGAACCGTCCCGCTGTCCTCCCGGGCCGCCGGCCGGCTGACCGGTCGACCGCCACCACCACGACTGCTCACCCGGCTCCTCCGGCCCGGGAGCGAGCGATCCGGCGATGTGACAGGGAACGCCGTCATTCCCTGTCACATGGGGTTGTTCGACGCGTAGGCAGAACAACGGAAGAGAAAGAGAGAGCCCCATGCGCTACCTGATGACGACCAAGGCGTCCGACACGGCCCCCGACGAGAAGCTGTACGCCGAGATGGCCGCGTTCGTCGAGGAGTTGACCGCGGCGGGCATCCTGCTGGCCACCGGTGGCCTTGAGCCGGGCGGTATCCGTGTGACGTCCTCCGGCGAGGAGATCACGGTGACCGACGGGCCGTTCACCGAGGCCAAGGAGGCCGTGGCGGGCTTCGCGCTGGTCGAGGTCCGTTCCAGGGAGGAGGCGATCGAGCTGACCCGCCGCTTCCGCAGGATCGTCGGTGACGGTGAGAGCGTGATCCAGCAGGTCTTCGGCCCCTGAACCGCTGACGGCCGGACCGCTGACGGTGCCGCCCCGGCTTGCGAGCGAGCCGGGGCGGTGCTGTCATCGTGCTGTGACGGACGCCCATCGCACCATCGATGCGGTCTGGAAACTCGAAGCGGCCAGGATCATCGCCGCGCTCACGCGGATGGTGCACGACGTCGGCCTCGCCGAGGAACTGGCCCACGACGCGCTCGTCGCCGCGCTCGAACAGTGGCCCGGGACGGGCGTCCCGGACAACCCCGGCGCCTGGCTGACGGCCATCGCCAAGCGCCGCGCCGTCGACCACATCCGGCGCTCCCAGCGTCTTGAGCGCAAGCACGAGCAGCTCGCCCACGAACGGGAACGGCAGCGGGACCCCGAGTGGGACTCCGGGCAGGACGACGTCCTGCGGCTGATGTTCATCTCCTGCCACCCGGTACTGCCGGCCGAGGCGCGGGTCGCGCTGACGCTCCGGCTCCTCGGCGGCCTGACGGCAGGGGAGATCGCACGGGCGTTCCTCGTCGGCGAGCCGAGGATCGCCCGGCGCATCGCCGGGGCGAAGCGGACGCTGGCCGAGGAGCAGGTCCCCTTCGAGCTGCCGGACGGCCCGGAGCTGGCCGAGCGCCTGTCGTCGGTGCTCGAGGTCATCTACCTGATCTTCAACGAGGGGTATTCGGCGACGTCCGGGGACGATCTGATGCGGCCGGGGCTCTGCCTTGAGGCGTTGCGGCTGGGCCGGCTGCTGGCCGAGCTGGCGCCACATGAGGCCGAGGTGCACGGGCTGGTCGCGCTGATGGAGATCCAGGCGTCCCGCTCCGCCGCGCGGACCGGGCCCGGGGGCGAGCTCGTCCAGCTGCACGAGCAGAACCGGGGACGCTGGGACCCGCTGCTCATCCGCCGCGGCTTCACCGCGATGCTGCGCGCCCGGGAGATCGGCGGCACGCCCGGCCCGTACGTGCTGCAGGCGGCGATCGCCGCGTGCCACGCGCAGGCACGGACCCCCGAGGACACCGACTGGGCGCAGATCGCGGCCCTGTACGAGGCGCTGGCCCGGCTGCTGCCGACGCCGATCGTGCAGCTCAACCGGGCCGTGGCGCTCGGGATGGCACGTGGGCCGCAGGCGGGGCTCGCCCTGGTCGACTCCCTGACCGGGGACCCCGCGCTACGGGACTACCACCTTCTGCCGGGCGTCCGGGGTGACCTGCTGGCCCGGCTGGGACGGTACGGGGAGGCACGGCTGGAGTTCGAGCGCGCCGCGTCTCTCACCGGGAACGCCGCCGAGCGTGCCTTCCTGCGCCGCCGCGCGGACGAGATCGCCGTCAGCGGCGCGCCGGGCGTCACTCTCGCGCAGGCCGCCCGGGATTTCCTGGGACGCGACGACCTGGACGCCGCGTCGATCCGCTCGTACGGGCAGACCCTGCGGCGTCTGTGCCTGGCCCTGGGCGATCAGACGCCACTGGCCTCCCTGACGGCCGGCCAGGTGGCGCGGGTGTTCGCGACGGCCTGGGGCGAGGCGGCGGCCACGACGTGGAACCGGCACCGGTCGGCCGTCCGATCGTTCTGCGCCTGGGCGTCCCTGGACGACCTCGCGGCGGGTCTCGACCGGCGTGCCGAGACCCGTCCCCGGACGGAGGCCATCGACCCGGCACAGCTCGAGGCGCTCTGCGACCGCCCCGGCCTGCCGCTGCGGGAACGGGCCCTGTGGCGGCTCCTGCACGAGTCGGCGGCCGCGGTCACGACCGTCCTGTCGCTGAACGTGGAGGACCTGGACCTGGACGACCGCCGGGCCCGCACCGGCGGCACCTGGGTGAACTGGCGCTCCGGGACCGCCCGGCTCCTTCCCCGCCTGGTGGCCGGCCGCACCCGGGGCCCGCTGTTCCTCGCCGACCGCCGGCCCGCGCCGGCCCGGAGGCCGGCGCGGGCAGACCTGTGCCCGCAGACGGGCCGCCGCCGCCTGTCCTACGAGCGGGCCGAGTACCTCTTCAAGCAGGCCACCAAAACCCTGGACCCGGCGGGCAACGGCTACACCCTCCGGCAGCTCAGGCACCGTACCTGACCGCCGGGCAGGGGAAGGCCCGCGAGGAGGGACGGCCGCCGGCGGACCCGGCCTCCGGCGGCCGGACCGGTCAGCCGAGGACCTCGATCTCGTAGACCCGGGCGACGTCGAGGGTGTTGTTGGAGGGGTCGGTGATGAGCAGCCGGACCTGGTCGGCCTGGACGTCACCGGCGTCCAGGGTCACCGTGCCGGAGGTGTTGCCCGTGACGCGGCCGATCTCCTGCCACTGGCCGCCGACGCGGGCCTCGACGGTGAAGTCGCGCAGCACGTCGGTGCCCGGGACGGGCGCGCGGGTGTAGCCGCTGTGCACCCGGACCCGGTCGATCGCGGCCGGGGACCCCAGGTCGACGGTGATCGTCGGTGCCGTGTCGCCCTGGGCGGAGATCCACCGGCTGGTGTCGGCGCACAGGCCGTCGACGGCCTTCTCGCCGCCGGTGTCGGCGCGCAGCGCGGAGGAGACCGTGACCTGGGCGCCGAACGCGAGGTTGGTGCCGCCCACGTCACTGCCCATCAGGTCCTGGACGATCTGCGGGAACGTCTTGCCGGGGACCGGGGCCCCGACGCGGGGCGCCAGCGCGTGCCAGAGCCCGCCGCGGGCGCCGTCGGCCAGCGGCGCGGTCATGTAGAGCACGTCGGTCCCGCTGGGGTGCGGCAGCGCGCGCAGCCGCTGCAGGCCCGGCTGGACGTCGCCCACGGTCGTGAAGCGCCACCCGCCGCCGGACACCGCCCGCTCGGCGACCACCACCTGGCTGCGGGTGTCACCGCATCCGGCGGCCTGGGCGACGAAGTAGACGCGGGTCCTCCCGACGGAGTGGGTGGCGTCGATGGCCGCCGAGGTCTCGACGACGGTACCCGCCTCGGTACGGTCGGCGACGGTCTCGCGGACCCACGCCGAGCCGTTCCAGGTGGCGTAGCGCACGTCGAACCCGGAGAAGTTGCCCCCGTTGGACGCCGGGCGGTAGCGGTAGGCGATGCCGTGCAGCGTGTCGCCGGCCAGGGCGATCTTGGCGGTCTGCACCGCCGGGCTCTCCGAGGTGATGGTCTCGCCCTCGGCGTAGGGCTGGTACACCACCGGCTCGCCCACGCCGGGCGTGACGGGCACCGTGCGGGCGGCGCCGCTCACGTCGCGGAAGGACCCGTCGGCGGGGTTGTAGACCAGGTAGGAGCCGAGGTGGCGCAGGGCGCTGGCCGGCCACGGGCCCCACTCCCACAGGATGTGCACCCGGCCGAGCGTGTCCACCTTCAGGTCGTCGGGATAGAAGGAGTGACCGGTGGCCGCCGCGACCGTCGCGACCCTGCTCCAGGCGTGCGTGGCGGTGTCGAACCGGTACAGCCGGCCGTCGCGCTTGCCCAGGGCGTCCTGGTCGGCGCGGACCATCACGTAGGCGTCGCCGTCGCCGCCGCGCACGGTGACCGGGTAGGTGAAGCGCAGGTCACCGTCCGGCATGTCGGCGGCGGCGTCCACCAGGGAGGTCACGTCGCCCGCCCGGGTCGTGCGGTAGTAGCGCCAGGGGTGGTTGTGCATGGAGACGAAGGCGTGGATGTGGCCTTCGCCGTCCACCACGATGGACGGCTGGTTGTGCCCGACGTCGTCGCCGTAGGTGACGCACGCCCCGGCGGCGGTCCGCAGGCAGCCGCTGGTCCAGGCGCCGTCCGACCCGCGCGCCGCGACGTGCACCTCGTGCCGGTTGGCGTCGGCGACCGGGGCGTTGTAGGCGAAGTACGTCACCCCCCGGAACCGGTCCAGCGGTCGCCACCAGCCGGCCTGGTTGGAGGTGTCCACGGGGAAGGGGAGCTTCTCGACCGCCGGAGCGGTCCGCCGCCCGGCCTGCCGGTCCGGTGCGGCCTGCGCGGCGGCCGGTACGGCGGCGCCGGCCAGACCGGCGAGCGCGAGCGCGGCGAGGACCGCCCCGCCGCGCGTTCCGCGCCTGCGGCGGGAGGTCGGCGACGGTGTGCGCTCGGGGGACGAGGAACGTGATACGGGGGGTGTCATGCGCTGCCTTTCCGTGGTGTTCACCGGTGGCGGTGAGAGGGGAGCCGGGGCTCGCCGGCCGGGTGGGGAGCCGTCCGGGCGGGTGGGGAGCCGTCCGGCCGGGTGGGGAGCCGTCCGGGTGGATGCGGGCTGCCGGCCGGGTGGGGGTTGTCCGGGCGGGTGCGGTTTCGCCGGGTGGGCGGGCGGTTCGCCGGGGTGGCGGGGCGGATCAGGAGGGCGCGCGCAGCGCGGCGAGCAGGGCGGCGACGCGGCCCGCGGTCTGGTCGGCGGGGCCGCGGGTCAGTTCGCCGCCGATGCCCACGGCGGCGGCGCCGGCCGCGATCCACTCGGGCGCGGTCGCGGCGCTCACCCCGCCGGTGGGCACGAGCGGGGCGTGGGGGAGGGCCTGGAGGAGGTCACGCAGGCTGCGGGGGGACGACTGCGAGGCGGGGAAGATCTTGACGAGGTCGGCCCCGGCCTCCAGCGCGGCCAGCACCTCGGTGGGCGTCGCCGCCCCGGCGACCACGGGCACGCCGTGGCGGTTGGCCGACCGGATCACCTCGGCGCTGATCGACGGGCAGACCAGGAAGCGCGCCCCCGCCTCGATCGCGGCCCCCGCCTGCTGCGCGTCCAGGACGGTTCCCGCCCCGACGAGCGCCGCGCCCCCGGCCAGCCGCCGGATCGCGGCGAGCGCCCCCGGCGTCGACAGCGACACCTCGATCGAGCGCAGACCGGCCCCGATCAGGCGGGTGCCGAGGTCGGCCGCGGTGTCGGCGTCGGGCGCCCGGATGATGCCGATCACCCGGTCGGAGACGACGCGCTCGGCGAGACGCCAGCGGAATTCGGTCATGAAGGGAGGCCTCACTCTGTACAGGCAGTTAAGGGATGGATAGCAATAAATGAGATTGGACGGATTAAAAGCCTCTACAGGGGCATAGAGCGTCGGTAGGGAAGAGAGCGGGGGATACGGGGATGAGGCGGGCGGGCGGGGGAGCCCGCCCGCCTCCGGTGCCGACCGGCCCGCCCGGGAGGGTGGATGGCCGGCTCGCCCGCCGCGAGGCGGGCCCGCCCGGGGTCCGGATCAGGGGGTGGTCCGGGCCCCGGGCGGTGGGCTTCCCGGGGTCCGGGCCAGGGGGTGGCCCGGACCACCGGTGATCAGGGGACGACCCGGACCGTGACCTTCTTGGCGAAGCCGTCCAGGCCGTAGCGGATGGTGATCGTCTGGCCGGGGAGGACCTGCAGGCGCCCGTCGTCCGCGCTGACGGTACCGGTCGCGGTCGGCGGCGTCGCGACGAAGTCCCGCGAGCTCTTCCCCGCCTCGGTGACGGTGAACGTCTCGCTGTCGCCGCCGGAGGTCGTCACCCGCACCCTGCCGGTCTCCACGGCCGCCGCGTCGAGGTTGAGCGCCGCGCGCAGCCGCACGGAGAGCGACTGACCCGGCTGGATCGCGGCGGGGGCGTGCAGTTTCGTCCGGTCGGCGGACAGCTGGGCGAGGCTCGCGTTCCAGGCGCTGTTGAACGCCACCCAGCCCTCGGTGTAGCCCAGGTCGGCGTTCGGGTCGTAGGGGTAGCTCGCCTCCTTGGGGGAGCCGTCGAGCACGCCGCGGACCTCCTCCAGCTCGCCCGCGCCGCGTCCGGGCGGGTACTCCTTGGGCCAGCCGCGTTCCACGCCCTCGAAGCCCTCCGCGGTGGCGGCGTCGTGCGAGAAGTGCGCGTCGGCGGGGTTGCGCCCGAAGACGTTGTCGATGTGCGAGGCGGCGATCCTGCGCAGCGCCTTGGCGGTCGCGGCGTCGTCGATCACGCCCGCCGCGGCGAGCGCGGCGGCGGGCAGCCCGGCGACGTTGCCCGGCTCGTTGAACTCGGGGATGATCCACAGGTCGGCGGAGTACTTGCGGAAGTCCCACATGTTGGCCGAGCGGGAGATCAGCACGTCGGCCCACTGCCGGATCTTCTCCGCCAGGCCGGGCGGTGCCGCGTCCGGGTGGTTGCGCAGGAGGTAGACGAGCGACGTCACCGTCACGTGCTCGCTCATCCGCTGGCCCTTGGTGGTGCCGGGGGCGTTCCAGTCGAGGTTGTCGACGATCCACTTCGCCTGCGCGGTGGCCGCGGCCAGGTAGCGGTCCGGGTCGGGAAGCCCGTCGCGCTTGGCGACCTCGTACATCATCAGGTTCGGCACGATCGAGTGGCCGGGCGGGAACTGGCCCTTGCCGGTGCCGATGACCGTGTAGGTCTGGAACAGGTCGGCGGTGTGCGCGATGTCGTACCAGTTCCACCGGTCACGGGCCGGGTCACCCCAGAGCCGCACGAGGTGGTCGCGGGCCTTGACGTACTGCTCCCGCGGGATCCACCGCGAGAAGTGCGGGTAGGCGTGCACGAACCAGGCCAGCTGCTCCTTGAGCAGGTCGTGGTTGACCTGGCCCTGCAGGTAGAGGTCCACGCCCCAGTTGACCAGCTTGGCGATCTCCGGCGCGTCCGGGGTGGTGGGGATCGCCAGCCCGTCGTAGCGACCGGTGCCGGGCGTGCCGGTGAAGGCGTCCGGGTTGGCCAGGTACATGGAGATCAGGCCCTGCAGGGAGAAGGAGAACTGGTGGTCGTCCCGCCAGGCGACGCCGGTGTTGCCCCGGTTGCAGCGGTTGCCCGCGGGGTCGGTGAAGACCAGCTTGGTGGCGTCGCCGTGCGCGCAGCGGCTCTCCACCATGAAGTCGATCGCCCGCTGCAGGGAGACCCGGTAGGTCCAGTTCGCCCCGATACCGAAGGGGTGCGAGGTGCCGGTCCCGGCCGCGGTACCGGTGACGGTGATCACGTACGGGCCGGGGGAGGAGGGGTTGAACGCGGTGAAGTCGCCGGCCCCGCCGGTGACCGTGCCGCTGAACAGCACGGTGGAGGAACCCTCGCGGGTGACGGTGAACGGGCTGCCGTCCTCGGCGCGCGGCGCGGTGAAGCGCTTGGAGGCGCCCAGGTCGTACCCGCTCTGGTTGACCAGCACGTCCTGGGACGGCTTGGTGGAGCGCAGCCGCACCGCGTCGGCCCGGGTCACCTTGCCCGAGGTACGGGCGGTCACGGTGACGGTGAGGGAGGCGCCCGCGGCGAGCCGCACGGTGCCGATGGTGTGCCAGGCGTCGCCGATGGCGGCCTGGTTCACCTTGACCGGGGCGGCGCCGTCCCAGGAGTAGGTGGTGGCCGGGTCGTTGACGTCGGAGGAGAAGGGGATCCACACGCCGATGGTGTACTCGTCCTCGGCGGGGGCGGTGAGGGTCCAGGAGGCGGTGGCGCCCACCTCGCGGGTGAAGCGGGTGGTGCCGCCCCGGTAGCCGGTGCGCTGGGCCTGGGTCCAGGTCCCGGTCTCGCGGTAGCCGGCGTCACGGGTGGTCGAGACGACCTCGACGCCGGCGCCCGGGGCGGTCAGGAGGGGGTGGGGGATCGCGGCGGGTGGCGCGGCCGAGGCGGGTGGCGCGGCGCCGACGATCAGGAGTGAGGCGAGCGCGCCGGTCAGCGCGCGTGCGAGCATGGACATGAAGCACCTCTGTCGTGACGGGCAGGGGGGTGTTCAGGGCCGCCCGGCGTGCACGGGGTCCGTCGCGGAATGGCAGTTCCGCGACGGGAGCGTCCCCTGCCGGGCGGTCCGCGACCGGGTTACTTCTGCAGCGGCTTGGCCGTCTCGGCGGCCTTGGCCAGCGCGTCCTTCGCAGGCGACTGCCCGACCAGCACGGCCTGCACCTGCTCGGCGATGGCCGTCTCGATCTGGCCGTAGCCCGCGTAGCGCCAGAACGGGTTAGGGCTCGCGGTCTTGGTGATCTTCTCCGTCCACTCGGTGGTGAAGGTGTCCCCGCTGACCTTGGGGTCGGCGAGCCCGGCCGTGGTGGTGGGCGGCATCTTCACCTTCTCGAAGAAGGTGGCCGTCGTCGCGGTGTCGGAGGTGGTGTGCAGCGCGAAGTCCGTCGCCGCCTGGGAGCCCTCGCCCTCCACCACGACGATCACGTGACCCCACAGCAGCGCCTGCGGCGTGTCGCCGCTCTTCAGCACCGGCCGGGGGAGCGGGGCCATCTTCTCGGTCAGCGACTTGTCGGCGGCCTGGGCGGACACCACGCCCCTGGCGATGATCGCGTCGTCGTAGAAGGCGGCCTTGCCCTGGGAGAACAGCGCCCGCGCGTCGAAGCGGTCCACGTCGGGGGCGATGAGCTTGTCGTCGTAGAGCTTCTTGTACCACTCGACGGCCGCGACCGAGCCCTCGTCGCCGATGGTGATCGTGTCGCCCTCCAGCAGCGGGCTGCCGAACGTCCGCATCCACGGCAGGATGTCCTTCAGCTGGGCGGCCTTGGTCGCCGCGGCGTACGGCACCACGCCGCCGCCGAGCGCCTTGACCTTGCGCAGGGCCGCCTCGAACTCCTCGACGGTGGCCGGCATCTCCTCGATCCCGGCCTTCTCGAGGATCTCGGTGTTGGCGATCAGCCCGATGGAGCCCGTCGTCCACGGCAGGCCGTACTGCTTGCCGCCGAGCTGGCCGCTCTTCAGCGCGGCCTCGGTGTAGCCGCCCTTGGCCGCCTGGGCGCCCAGGTCGGTCAGGCGGCCCATCGCCGCGAGCGCGCCCAGCCAGGCGACGTCGAGCTGGATCGCCCCGGTGAGCTGGCCGCCGCGCAGCTTGAGCGTGATCTGGTTGAGGTACTCGTTGTACGGGAACGACGCGGTGTTGATCGTGACCTTGTTCGCCGCGGCGTAGGCGTCGACGATCGACTGCACCGCCGCCTTCTGCGCCTCCTCGTTCAGCGACCAGGAGGTGAAGGAGAAGGTCTTGGCCGCGGCGTCCCCGCCGGCGGCCGGGGCGCCTCCCGAGGCGTCGGGGGCACAGGCGGCCAGGGCCGAGGCCCCGGCGGCGAGACCGAGCAGGCGCAGCGCGTCGCGGCGGCTGAGAGTGTTCATGGGTGTTGCTCCTTGGGGGTGATGAGGTCAGCCCTTGACCGCGCCCGCCGTCAGTCCGCCGACCAGGTACCGCTGCAGGAACATGAACGCGGCGATCACCGGGAGCGAGACGACGAGGGAGGCGGCCATCAGGTCCGGCCAGGCGGTTTGGAACTCCCCGAGATAGGTGTGCACCAGTCCGGGCGGCAGGGTCTGCCGCTCGGGGTCGGTGAGTGTGAGGGCGAAGATGAAGTCGTTCCAGGCGCGGACGAAGGCGAACAGCCCGGCGGCGACCATGCCGGGCCCGGCCAGCGGCAGCACCACGGTGTGCAGGGTCCGCCACCGGGACGCCCCGTCGATGGAGGCGGCCTCCATCAGCGAGTCGGGCACCGTGTCGAAGATGCCCTTGAGCATCCAGACGCACAGCGGCAGCGTGAAGGTGGTGAACGAGAGCACCAGGGCGGTGTAGCCGCCCAGCAGGCCGGTCGCGCTGAACACCGCGTACAGCGTGATCAGCAGCACGGCCTGCGGGAACATCTGCGAGGCCAGCACCAGGTGCATCAGCGAGCGGCGCCCCCGGTAGCGGAACTTGGAGAACGCGTACGCCATGTACGCCGACACGACGACGCTGAGCGCCGCCGTGACCACCGAGACGATCACGCTGTTGACCAGGTAGCGGAACAGGTGCTCGTTCTCGGCCAGGCGGGTGAAGTGGACGAAGGTGATCTCGGTGGGCACCAGCGACGGCGGGAAGGAGAAGGCCCGGTCGTCGGGGGTGAACGCGGTGACGACCAGCCAGTAGACCGGCAGCAGGCCGAACAGTCCGATGACGGTCACCGCGGTCCACGCGGCCACCCGCGAGCGGGTCCGGTCGGGACGGCGGTTCCGCGTCCTCGCGGCCTTGCGGGACATCGAGGCGGACCTCGGCAGCGTGACGCTCATGCGTTCTCCTTCGTCTCCCGGCGCAGGTAGACGGCCACCAGCACGAGCAGCAGCAGCATCCACAGGCCGCCGAGCGCGGTCGCGTGACCCAGATCGAAGCCCTTGAAGGCGGTGTCGTAGACGGCGACCGCGAAGGTCTTGGTGGCCCCGGCCGGGCCACCGCCGGTGAGCACGTAGATGGTGTCGAAATGCTGGAAGTTCCAGATGAACTCCAGCAGGAAGACGATCCCGGCGATGCCCTTCATGTGTGGCACGGTGACCGAGCGGAACCGGCGGATCGCGCCCGCGCCGTCGACGGAGGCGGCCTCGTGCAGTTCCTTGGGCATGGTCTGCAGGCCGGCCAGCAGCATCACCATCATCCAGGGGAAGCTGGCCCACGTCTTGGTCACGATCACCGCGACCATCGCCGTGCCCGGGGCGCCCAGCCAGCTGATGCTCGCGTCGATCAGCCCGAGCTTCAGGAGCACCGCGTTGAGCACGCCGTAGTTCGCGTTGAAGATCCACAGCCAGAGGAAGGAGACCACGACGCCGGGGATCACCCAGGGGAACAGGAAGACGCCCCGCAGGAAGCCGCTCGCCCTGATGCCCGAGTTCAGCGCCAGGGCCAGCGCGTAGCCGATCACGAACGGCACCACGGTGGCGCCGAGGGTGAAGACCATGGTGTTGCGCAGCACCGGCCAGAAGTCGCCGCCGAGCAGGTCGGCGAAGTTGGCCAGGCCCACGAACGTGCGGCCCGGCCGCACGAGGCTCTGCTCGAAGAAGCCCGTGGCCAGTGCGGACACCAGCGGGTAGACGATGATCGCGGCGAACAGGGCGAGCCCGGGAAGCATGAGCAGCCAGGCGAACTGCCCGTTGGAGAGCCCGCGCCCGCTGCCCGCGGTGCGTTCTCCGGCCATGGCGCGTCCGGCGCTCACGACGCGCTCACCGCGAACGCGCTCACCGGGCCGACGTAGCCGAGCCCGATGCTGACGGAGTCGGCGGTCTCGATGACCGTGCTGGCCAGCTCGGACTCCCGGGCCGCCAGGTCGATGGCCGAGAGCGGGCCGGAGATGGAGATCGCGGCGACCACCGCGCCCGACCGGTCACGGATCGGCGCCGCGACGCACGCCCGGCCGAAGGCCAGCTCCTCGATCTCCTTGGCGTAGCCGCGGCTCAGGACGGCGGCCAGTTCCTCGTCCAGGCGCGCGTGCGTGGTGATGGTGTGCGCGGTGAAGGGCTGCATGGTCTCCTCCGGCAGCAGCGCCCGCCGCTCCTCGCCGCTCAGGGCCAGCAGCAGGCACTTGCCGATGCCCGTGGCGTACAGCGGCTTGCGCTGCCCGGTCAGCACGAACGGGCGCGGCGCCAGCCGGCCCTCGAAGTTCAGCAGGTAGAACAGCGAGTCGCCCTGCCGGACCGCCACGTTCACCCCCAGGCCGAGGGAGGCGGCCAGCTCCTGGGCGACCTGCCGGGCCTCCCGGTGCACCGGGTTCTGGTTGAGCGCGACCCCGCCGAGCGTGATCGGAGCGGTGCCCAGCCGGTAGAGGCCGCTGATCGGGTCGCGCTCGACGAACTCCAGCGTCTCCAGCGTGGCCAGCAGCCGCGAGGCCGTGGACGTGCCCAGCCCGGTGGCCTTGGCGACGTCGGACACGCGCAGCTCGGGCCGGCCGGTCAGGAACGCGCGTAGAACGGAGATCGCCCGCTCCACGCTCTGGTTGTTGCTCTGATCGGAAGCCACCCTGTCTCCATTGCAATTGATTTGCGGTATGTGGGATGGTTACGCACATGTTGCAAGGACGTCAACCCCCAGTGAAACCGAAAATCACCGAGGTAACCGCCCTCCCGGTGAAGGTCAGCCACCGGGAGGCGTACCTGGGAGCCCGCCAGGAGACGGGGCCGGGCACGCCGGACCGGGACGGCGGCTACTTCCTCCGCCCGCCCTGGCGCAGCCTCTACTCCGCCCGTTTCGAGACCCTGCTCGTCCGCATCACCTGCGACGACGGCACGGTCGGCTGGGGCGAGGCGCTGGCGCCCGTCGCGCCCGAGGTGCCCGCCGCGATCGTCGACCGGCTGCTGGCCCCGGTCCTCCTCGGGGAGGATCCCACCCGGATACGCCCCCTCTGGGAGAAGCTGACCGGCCTCATGCGCGAGCGCGGTCACCTCGTCGGCCACCAGGCCGACGCGCTGGCCGCCGTCGACATCGCGCTGTGGGACCTGGCCGGCCGGATCACCGGCCGCTCCGTCGCCGAGCTGATCGGCGGAGCCTTCCACGACACCGTCCCGGTGTACGTCAGCGGCCTGCCCCGGCCCACCGACGCGGAGCGGGCCGAGCTGGCCCGCGAATGGGCGGCCCGGGGCGCCACCCGGGTCAAGCTCCACCTCGGCCACGGGGTCGAGGAGGACCTGGCCACCGTCGACGCCGTCGCGGCCTCCGGGCTGAAGGTCGCGGTCGACGCGCACTGGGTGTACGACGTGCCCCAGGCCGTGCGGCTCGCACACGGGCTGGCCGAGCGCGGCGCGCTGTTCCTGGAGGCGCCGCTCGCCCCCGAGGACGTCGAAGGTCACCGGGAGCTCGCGCGCCGCGCCGAGCTGCCGATCGCGGTGGGGGAGTCGCTGCGCAACCGCTACGAGTTCGCCCACTGGCTCGGTCGCCGCGCGCTCGGCCTGGCCCAGCCCGACGTGGCCCGCACCGGCATCACCGAGCTGCTCTCGGTGGCCGAGCTGGCCGCCGCCCACCACGTGCAGGTCGCCCCGCACCACTCCACCGGCCTCGGCGTCGCCCTGGCCGCGGGCGTGCACGTCAGCGCCGCCCTGGGCAACCTGGCCCTCTTCGAGTACCAGCCCACGACCTACGAGGTGGCGGACTCGATCCTGCGCGAGCCGCTCCCGGGCGGCCCGGAGGGCTTCCCCGTCCCCACCGGCCCCGGCATCGGCGTCGTCGTCGCCCCCGACGCCGTGCTCGCCCTGGCGGGCTGACCGCCATGGCCCGGATCAGCGCGCGGCGGTCACGGGCGGCCGGGTGTGGGCCCCACCCGCCCGCCGCGTCGTCCGCCCCGGCCGGAGCCGGCGCGTGGCGGTCACGCGCGGCCGGTCGCGGGCCCCACCCGCCCGCCGCGCCCGCCTTCCCGGCCCGTCACCCGCGCTCCTCCCCCCGTCCGTCTTCCTGTCAGGAGGCATGAGTTGGTTCTCTCCGGATTGATCCCCATCCTCGCCACCCCGTTCACCGACCGGGGCGAGCTCGACCTGCCGAGCCTGCGGCGGCTGACCGAATGGCAGCTGGCCTCCGGCGCCGACGGCGTCGCGGTCTTCGGCATGGCGAGCGAGGGCTTCGCGCTGACCGGCCAGGACCGGGCGCGGATCCTCGCCGAGGTGCGGGACGTGGTGGGCGACGCCGTCCCCGTGGTCGCCGGGGTCGGCTCGACGAGCACGGCCACCGCGGTGGAGCAGGCGCTCGCCGCCGCGGACGGCGGCGCGGACGCCCTCATGGTGCTCCCGCCCTACCTGGTCAAGCCCGCGGGCGCCCAGCTCGTCGACTTCTACGGGGAGGTCGCCGAGCGGGCCGGAATCGACGTCATGGTGCAGGACGCGCCCGGGGCGACCGGGGTCGCCATGCCCGATTCCCTCATCGTCGAGCTCAGCAAGCTCGGCGGCGTCACCTCGGTGAAGGTGGAGGCACCGCCCACCGCGCCCAAGGTCGGCGCCGTGGTGGGCGGCGTGGCCGAGGACTTCGCGGTGTTCGGCGGGCAGAACGCGCTGTTCTGCCTGGAGGAGTACGAGCGCGGCGCCGTCGGCACCATGCCCGCCTGCGAGTTCACCGACCTGCTCGCCCCGGTGCTCGCCGACTGGGCCGCCGGCCGCCGCGCCGACGCCCTCGCCGGGTTCACCCGCCTGCTCCCGCTGATCCGCTTCGGCATGCAGCCGGGCATCGCCTGGGCCGTGCACAAGGAGGTCCTCGTCCGGCGCGGCCTCATCGCCTCGGCCGCCGTCCGCTCCCCGGCCCGCCCCCTCGACCCGGGCAGTCTCTCCTTCCTCGACGACGTCGTCCGGGGCCTCTGGTGAGCGCGCCGGTCGGGCCGCCCGCCGCTCCCCGGGCGGGAGGCCGGGCCGTGCTGCTGGCCGGAGGGAACTCGCCGATCGGGCTGGCGGTGGCCGCCGCGTTCGCCGGGCGAGGCGACCGGGTCGTCGGCATCGGCCTCGCGCCCTGCGACGACCCCGCCTACGAGCGGTTCCTGGTGCGCGACTGCGCTCGCCCGGAGGAGGCCGCGGCGGCGGTCGCCGAGGCGGCCGACCTGCTCGGCGGGCTCGACGTGCTGGTACCGGCGACGGCCGCGATGCCCGTCGCCCCGGTGACGGCCACCACCGACGAGCAGTGGCGGACCGCGCTCGGCGCCACCCTGGACGTGGCCTTCCACCTGTGCCGGGAGAGCCTGCCCCGGATGCCGCGCGGCGGCGCCGTCGTCGCGATCGGCTCCGTCAACTCCTTCCTCGCCGCCCCCGGCGTGCCCGCCTACGCCGCGGCCAAGGGCGGACTGGACGCGCTCATGCGCCAGATCGCGCTGGAGTACGGCCCGGCGGGCATCCGGGTCAACACCGTGGCCCCCGGCATGATCGGCGGTGAGCACCTGGAGAACGCCGCCGAGGGCTACCCGCTCGGCCGCACCGGCACCCCGGCCGACGTGGCCGAGGCCGTGCTCTTCCTGGCCGGGGCCGCCTTCGTCACCGGGGTCGTGCTCCCCGTCGACGGCGGCCTGTCCATCGCCTCGCCCGCCGCCTACCTCCGCCCCGACCTGCGCGCGAGGTTCCTTTGACGCCCTCCCGCCAGGCCGCGGCACCCGACGTCGTGGGCGTCGGCGAGGCCATGGTGCTGATGCAGGCGGCCGACCTGAGCGCCGACGACCGGTTCGAGGTGCACGTGGCCGGCGCGGAGCTCAACGTCTGCGCGGCCGTGGCCCGGCTCGGGCTGGCCGCGGGCTTCGCCTCCCGGATCGGCGCCGACCCGCACGGTGAGCGGGTCCGCCGGGCGGCCGAGGCGCTCGGCGTCGGCACCTCCCTGCTGAACACCGACCCCGCCCGCCGGACGGGCGTGTTCTTCAAGGAGATCCGGGCCGACGGGGCACGCCGGGTGCACTACTACCGCGACGGCTCGGCGGCCTCGGCCATGGACGCCTCCGACGCCGCCGCCATCCTGGCCGCCGCCCCGCGGGCGATCGTCGTCTCGGGCATCACCGCGGCCCTCGGCGACGGCCCCGCCGAACTGGTCGGCACTCTCTGCCGCGCCTCCGGCGCCCTCGTCGTGCTGGACCCGAACCTGCGTCCCGCGCTGCCCGCCCCGGACCTGCTCCCGCTGCTGCCGCACACCGGACTGCTGGTGCTGGGCCAGGACGAGTCGGCGGCGCTGCTCGGCGAGACCGACCCCGGCAGGGTCTTCGCCGCGGCGGCGGAGGCCGGCGCCGGGGAGGTCGTGCTCAAGGGCGGCCCGGACGGCGTCTGGTTCGCCGGTCCGGACGGGCGCCCCCGCCACCTGCCCAGCGCCGCCCGCGCCGTGCGCGACCCCGTCGGAGCGGGCGACGCCTTCCTCGGCGGCTACCTCGCCGCCCGCCTGTCGGGCGGCTCCCCCGAGGGCGCCGCCACACTCGGCACCCTGCTGGCCGCCCGTGTCGTCGAGGTCCCCGGAGACACGGCCGGCCTGCCCCCGGCGGCCGAGGCCCGCGCCCTGCTCGCCCGGCCGGTGACGGCGCCGGGAACGGGGTGACGGCGCCGGGAACGGGGGGACGGCGGGGCGGGCGCCGGGCCCGGCGCACCCGCCCGGCCGCCGGAGGCCGGGGGAGGCGGAGGACCGCGGCGCCGGGGACGCCTAGGACTGCGGCGTCAGCGGAGCCGGAGAACGGGGCGCCGGAGGGGCCGGGGTGAGACGTTCGAGGACGGGCAGGGCACGGTGGGCGTACAGGGGGTCGACCGGCAGCACGTGCCGGCCCCACCAGCGGGCCACCTCGGGCCGCGGGGAGGGATCGATGAACCCGGGCAGGTAACGGTCGTACGGCGGATCGTAGAGGTATCCGGTGGCGACCCCGTGCCGTTCCAGCTCGGCGATGGCCGCGTCCCGGCCGGAGACCAGCAGCGGCACCCGGAACAGCGGCTGGTCGAGGTGGTCGCGGACCCCCGGGGCGACCGCGGGCAGCTCCGCCAGCGCCGCCACCCCGGCGATCCGCCGCGGACGCTGTCCGGGCAGCGCCTGCAGCCGCCGCGCCTGGTACCAGCGGGCCAGGTGGCCGCGCCTGGCCCGGTAGTCGTGCAGGTCCGCCCGGACCCAGGAGTCGAACGCGGGCAGATGCGGCGCGTCGCTCAGCGCCGTGATCAGGTCGTCCGGGCGCGGGGCGATCCGGTAGCCCTCGCGCTCCTCCTCCATCCCCAGGGCGCGCATCGCGCGCAGCGCGGGCCTGACCAGGTTCAGGCGCAGCGCGGCGTGCCGGGCCGCCGAGGTCAGCACGCTGTAGATCTCTTTCCGGAGGGCGCCGGGTTCCAGCAGCCGGTCGCGGTCGCGCTCCAGGGCGTGCAGGTCCGACCGGTGCTCGACCGCGATCACGCCGCCGGAGCCGGCCCCGGCGTGTTTGGAGAGGCTGAACACCCCGGCCACCCCGAAGGTGCCCACCGGCCTGCCGCCGACGGTCGTCTCGATCGCGTGCGCGGCGTCCTCGATGAGGATCTTGCCGGCGAACGCGGAGACCCGGTCCGGCAGGCCGTACAGGTTGGTGGTGAGCACGGCGTCGACCGTGCTCAGGTCGAGGCCGTCGACGTCGATGTTCCCGTCCTCGACGCGGAGCGGCGCGATGACCGGGCGGAGCCCGGCGGCGAGCACGAGGAAGAGGATCTCGTCGGCGGAGAGCGGGGACATCAGCAGCCGCTGCCCGGGACGGCACCAGTGACGCAGGGCCAGATACAGGCCCAGGCGGTTGGACGGCAGCGGGAGACAGAAGCGGCCTGTCCTGTTAGCCACGATGTGCTCAGGAGTCACCGGAGATCGTGTATCACGTCCGATATCTAGACCGCAAACCGGACACAACCCATCGCGGAGAGGGTGGCCGGGCCACCGCGCGGCGGCCCGTGGAGGCCGTGAGGCTACCCGGCGGTCTTCCCGTAGCTGATGACCCTGCGGAGACCCGGCAGGAGCAGCAGCGCGATCAGGAGCTGGCTGCCGAGCATCGCGTAGCCCACGCCGATGACCCCGGTGAAGGGGAAGATCACCACGACGGAGGTGATGACGAGCACCGCCAGGCCGATCTGGATGATCGCCAGCTTGCGGGCCTGGCTCTGCGCGCGCAGCATGCTGAGGCAGATCTCGATCACCGCCTGGGGCAGCACGGCCACCGCCATCACGCGGAGCAACGGGGCGCCCGCCTCGGCGAACTCCGAGCCGAACACGCGCAGGATCAGCGGCGCCCCGGCCACGACGATCGCGACGACCGGCACGACGATCAGGAAGGTGCGCCGGAGCGCGTTGCGCACGCTCTGCGCGAGCTGGACGGCGTTGAAGGAGCCCTCCACGGTCAGCGAGACCGCCATGTTGGCCGCGAGCAGCCCGACCATCGAGCCCAGCGTGTGCGCCAGCGAGAAGTAGCCGAACGTCGCCGAGTCGTCGAGCCAGGACGCGACCATGACCGGGACCAGGTAGAGGATCAGCAGGACGGAGAACGCGCCGGGGAAGTCGCCGGCCAGGAAACGCCCCACCTCGCGCAGCCGGGGCGGGTTCGCCGCGCTCTCCTCGGTGTTCTTGACGTGCCTGGGGATGACGACGCCGAAGATGAACCAGTTGATCGGGATCAGCGCCATGGCCGTCGGAACGATCCACGAGACGAAGATCCCCCCGTAGATGCCGCCGCTCGGCAGCGTGGCCGCCAGCCCGGCCAGCATCCCCATCTTGACCAGGCCGAACGCCAGGCTGTTGACCGGGACCCAGACGGCGTTGCGCAGCCCGGCCAGCGTCACGTCCTGCAGGGTGAAGACCGTCCAGATCAGCACCGAGACCAGGAAGAACAGCCCCGCGCCGAGCCCGCGCAGGCTCGCGTAGGTGTCCCCCCACACCGGCAGGGTGAACAGGAACCCGAGCGCCGCCACCACGGCGATCGCCCCGGCCACCACGTAGCCGCGCAGGACGAACTCGCCGGTGCGGCGCCCCGCCACCGGGATGAACCTGGCCAGCGCGCCCGCGAACGCCAGGCCGGTGAGGGAGGCGAACAGCCGCATCGCGGTGATCATGGCCTGGCCCTCGCCGAAGGCCTCCGGGCTGTACATGTGCGTGGCGAGGTACCAGTAGCCGAGACCCAGCACGGCGGTGATCCCCGTGTTGGCCATCAACGCGTAGGCCTGGAGGAACAACGGGTTCCTCAGGTCCCCGCGCAGGCGCTCGACGAGGCCCGCCTTCCGGTCTTCGGTCGCTGTCTGGCTCATCGCCCGGTCGCCTCCGTCGTGTGTCGTGTCGTCATCATCGGCCGGAGTGCTTGCATCGGCCTTGCCGACGGCTGTCCCGAAGTCGATGCCCGTGTGCGTGCCGGGGCCGTGCCACCCGTTCCGGGCGTCCGGCGGCGTGCTCCCGGACCGGGCCCGCCGCCCCGCGCCGCCCTCACTCACCGCGCCGGTCCGGCCGGGATCGCGCCGGACACCGCGGCGTCGCCGCCCGCTCGCCCCGCGGGCGCCCGCCGGGGGGCCGCGCCCCCGGAACCCGTGCGGTGGGGGAACCGGAGGGGCGTCGGGGGATGCGTGAGAAACAGCACGTGAATCATGATGCCGCAGTTTCGGGTGAGCTGGGTCCGGGAGGTCGGCGGAAGTCCTCATGGTATGCGGATCACCGCCGTGCCGATCGCCGTTATGCGCGACGGATCCGGCCGGTGCGCGGGTCCCCGCCGTCTCCGGGCGGGCGCCGGATCCGTGTCCCCGGCGTCGTCCCGTGCGACCGGAGGGACGGCCGGAAGAGCACGCCGGAGCCGGAACCCGGCGCCGGGAGCGCGGCGCCGGAGATTCCGGAGGACGGCTTCTCCCGGCCCGCACACACCGCCCGGCGCACGCTCACCCTCCGGGCCGCCACGGGCCACCTCGGAGGCTCATCCCGCGGTCAGCAACCGGTCCAGGACGCGCACCCCGAACTCCAGCCCCTCGACCGGGACCCGCTCGTCCACACCGTGGAACATGCCGAAGTAGTCGAGATCCGGCGTCAGCAGCAGCGGGGCGAAGCCGTAACCGTTGATGCCGAGCCCGGCGAAGGACTTGGCGTCGGTGCCGCCGGACATCACGTACGGCACCGGCCGGGCGGCCGGATCCTCGGCGACCAGGGCCGCCCGGAGCCGCTCGAAGAACGGTGCGTCCATCGGGGCGGAGGGGGCGTCCTCGATGTTGACGAACTCCCGGGTGACCTTCGGGCCGAGCAGGCGGTCGACGGTCTGGAGGAACTCCTCCCGGTACCCGGGCAGGAAACGCCCGTCGACGTGCCCCGTGGCGGTGCCCGGGACCACGTTGACCTTGTAGCCCGCCTGGAGCATCGTCGGGTTGGCCGAGTTACGGATCTGCGCCCGGAACAGGGCACCGGCCCGGCCCAGCCGCCCGGCCTCCTCCTCCAGCCGGTCGCGGTCGATGCGCTCGCCGAGGATCTCCTCCAGGCTCTCGATCAGCGCCGCCACCCCGGGCGTCAGCCGCACCGGCCAGCGGTGGGCGGCGAGTCTGGACAGGGCGTGGCAGAGTTCGGCGACCGCGTTGTCCACCGGCGGGTGGGAGCCGTGGCCCGCGACGCCCGTCGCGGTGAGCCGCATCCACGCGGTGCCGCGCTCGCCCACCGCGACCGGGTAGATCCGCGCGTCCCCCGCCTGGACGCTGTAGCCGCCGGACTCGCCGATCGCCTCGGTGCAGCCGTCGAACAGTTCCCGGTGCTCGCGCACCGCGTACCGCGCGCCGTACTCGCCGCTGGCCTCCTCGTCGGCGAGGAACGCCAGCACGACGTCCCGCGTGGGCCGCACCCCCCGCCGGGCCCAGTCGCGGACCAGGGCGAGCGTCATGGAGAGCGTGCCCTTCATGTCCACCGCGCCCCGGCCCCAGACGCAGCCGCCGGAGACCTCGCCGGAGAACGGGTGGACCCGCCAGTCGGCCGCCTGCGCGGGCACCACGTCGAGGTGGCCGTGGACCAGCAGGGCCTGCGGCGAGTCTCCCGGGATCCTGGCGACCACGCTCGTGCGGTGCCTGGCCGACTCGAACACCACCGGTTCGATCCCGGCCTCCGAGAGCAGGGCGGCGACGTACTCGGCCGCCGGCCGTTCCCCGGAGCCCGGATTGGTGGTGTCGAACCTGATCAGGTCCGAGCAGATCCGCGCGACCTCGCCCATGGAAAACACTCCCCCGAGAAAAACGGATCAACGGTGCATACCCCGCGGGGCCGATGGCGGCACCTCGGGCGCGGGGAACGGCCACTGGTCACCGGTTGCCGCCGGAGGGGGGGCAGGGTCCGGCGGGGCAGGATCGATCAGGGCATGCCGCCGCGCTCCCGGTCGGCTACGACGCCGGCACCCCTCAAGGGTCCGGGAGCCTGGTCCCCACTCGCCGGACGCGGCCTAGCGCGCTTTCGCCGGCTCGGCCTTGGCAATGCTGGGGTCGCCCGCGGCGAAGGCCGCGGCGACCTTCCCTCCGATGCGCCCGCGCTCGCTCACCTCGATCCCGTGGGCCTTGGCCCACGCCCGGATCTCGGCGCTGCGCTCGCGGTTGGCGGCGGAGCCCTTCGACTTGCCCCTGCGGGACGTGGAGGTGCTCGCCTTGCGGGCCGCGGACTGGAACGGCTTCAGCGCCTCACGGAGCTTGGAGGCGTTCTTCGCGCTCAGGTCGATCTCGTAGCTGGTGCCGTCGAGGCCGAACGAGACCGTCTCGTCGGCCTGCTTCCCGGTGATGTCGTCGGTGAACGTGACGACTTGCTGACGTGCCATTGTGTCACTCCTCAATCGTGGTGCCAGAGTGTGCGGCTGCGAACCGGCCGACGATGGCTTCCGTGTCTCCTACCGGCGAGTAAAACTCTAGTCCTTCCTTTCGCCGCTGTGCACGGGAAACCCGCGTCCGCCGGAGGCCGACCCTCCCGGGACAATTATTTAAGGTCGGGCCGAGGCCGTCACGTGTCATTGGGAATTGCTTCCCGCCGGGGGGCATTAAAAACGACGCCACTCCTGAACGGGGCCGGACGTGTTGCGCGTCAAGACGGCCATGACACCCGCGGCGGGTTTTCGGGGCGATGGTACGGGGACGCTTTGGGGTTTCGTGACCTGCCGGGGGATTCCACCGCCACCTCCGTGCGGGAAATCGACTTCCGCCACTCGGGTCCATCGCCCCACTGCCGTTCGCCCGCCGGGCGCGGTCGCCGGTGCTCGTTCCAGGCCCGGGGTCCTCCCGCCGGGCGCTCACCGTCTTTCCGCAGTTCATAACGGTGTCGGATGATGACGGCCGGCGGGCGGGCGGCGGCCCCGGGGAGCGGTCGGTGATCCGGTACACCGCGGGGCGGCGCCGCCCCCCCGGCGTGCGCCGCGGATCCGCGCGAGGCAATTCACGCCCGCCGGGCGCCCGCAGCGGAACGGGCTCCGGATTCCGGGCGACAAATAGCGCGGCCACGGTCCGGAATGCGCGCGTCCGGCCCGCGGCTTTGTCGGCACGGCGGATCGGGAGTCTTGCGCGGAGTCCGGGAACGGGGACACCGATCACATCGGGGTGTCTCGCCGGCGCCCTCGGGTAAGGCAGGACTCGCCTTGCCGTCCCCGTGATTCCGATCGTCTTGCATTGTGAGAACGGTATGGCCCGGCGGCCGTTTGCGGCGCCGCCGCGGATTGGCCCGTTCCACCGCCCGGCGGACCAATCGGTGTTCTTGTAATTGTCGGCGTGAGCCTTGGGGGCCGCAGGCGGAATACACGGTTCCGGGGGTGGCCGGCCCGTTCCCGGCGGCACCGCCGGCCGCCGGCGACCGGCCGGGCGTGCCCCCGGGGATTCTGTCGGTGACGATCTCTACCGTGCCACGCATGACAAGCGCAGTGCAGGCGTATTCCTACGCGGGTCCCTCCACCCTCTCCGACGGCCGTCTCGGGCTGTCCACGTCCGGCGGCCGGACGTCCACGGGTTTCCTGGACCACCCCAGGTTCTTCAGCGGCCTGCTCACCCAGGCGGCCCCCGCGGCGGCGGGGCTGCTGGCCGTGGCCGACGTCGCGCTGGCGCGCTACCACCGGCCGCAGCCCGGGTTCACCCGCGACCCCGTCGTGACCTGCGGCGGTGACCGGCTCCGGTTCGAGTCGTTCTCCGCCTGCGGCGGTGTCTACGCCCGGCTGGACGTGCTGGGCCCCGCCCTCGACGGCGAGGTCTTCGACCGGGGCACCACCAACGTCGACGTCAACAACCCGCTGCGCGAGGCGCTGGCCAGGGTCGGCGGGCGCGACCCGCTGCACGTCGGGGTCGGCCCCGACGAGCTCACCGTGACCACGCTCGACGGCGCGGTGGTGGAGAAGAAGGTGCCGCTGCCCGGCCGGTGGCTGCGCGGCTTCGCCGAGGTCCAGGTGATCGCCGCCGGGTTCGACCTGCGGGCCGAGCTGGCGGGGCCGCAGGCCGTCAGGTTCCTGCGCGGCCTGCCCAGAAGGGCGGCGGCCGAGGTGTGGGCCGTCCCCGCCGGCCGGGAGCTGCGGCTGTCGGAGCGGGCCGCGTCCGGCGGGGTCCACCTCGCCGGGGTCGGGCGGCTGGCGACGATGATGCCGCTGCTCCGCTTCGCCAAGGCGCTGCGCGTCTACGGCCCGGCGGACGGCGCCGGGTCCAGCGCCTGGGAGCTGGAACTGCCCGGCATGCGCTACACCCTCGCCCTGTCCCCGCAGACCTGGCGCGGATTCTCCGGCGAGGGGGCCGTCCTCGCCGACCTGTCCACCGACCGGGTGGCCGACGACGCCGACCTGGTCGGCGTGCTGCTCGACTTCGAGCCCACCCTGGAGCTCGGCGTGCTCGCCGAGCGCTCCGGGCTCTCCCCGGAGCGGGTCCGGGCCGCGCTCACCCAGCTCGGCACGGCCGGCCGGGTCGGCTACGACCTCGCGGAGGCCGCGCACTTCCACCGCGAACTGCCCTACGACCGCGACCACGTGGCGGCGCTGAACCCCAGACTCACCTCCGCCCGCGCGCTGGTCGGCGCGGGCGCCGTCCGGCTGACCGGCCCCGACTCCGCGGAGGTGACCACGGACGGCGGCGTCCGCCACGTCGGACTGGCCGAGGGCTCGTGCACCTGCCCGTGGTGGTACGACCACCGCGGCTCGCGAGGCCCCTGCAAGCACGTGCTCGCCGCACGGATCCTCGCCCGGGAGAGCGGCCGATGACCGCGCGGGACGAGGTCCGTGTCCTCACCGGCGCCGGTGACACCGGCCGGGGCGTCAGAGGTAGAGGCCGGTGCTCTCGGTGACGGAGGTGTGGTTGACGACGCCCTCGCGGAGGGCGAACAGCTCGGCGAGGGTGGCGCCGGCGGGGGAGACACCCTCGGAGGTGCCGAGCCAGCGGACGGCCTCGTCGTAGGGGAGGCGGCCGACCTCGATCTGGGCGAGGCAGCGGCCGGGACGGACCACCGCGGGGTGGAGCCGGGCCAGGTCCTCGTTGGTGGTGATGGCGACCAGCACGTCGCGGCCCTGGCCGAGCAGGCCGTCGGTCAGGTTGAGCAGCCGGGACAGGCCCTGCCCCGTCGCCTCCTTGGCCCCGGACCTGATCAGTTCGTCGCAGTCCTCCAGTACCAGCAGGCGCCACTTCTTGTCGTCGTCGCCGTCCGAGCCGACCGCGACCTCCATGAGGTAACCGGGCGAGTTGAACAACCGTTCCGGGTCGAGCACGCAGTCGGCCTGGCACCACGACCGCCATTCGTGGGCCAGCGTCCGCAGCAGTGTCGTCTTGCCGGTGCCCGGCGGACCGTGCAGCAGGATCAGCCTGCCGTGCACGTCGGCGGGGGTGACGGACATCAGGCGGGTCAGCGGCGCGTCGAGGGCCGTCGGATAGTTGCCGCTGACCTCCCGCCAGGGGGAGGCCGTGATCGGCTTCTCCGAGCGGCGGCTGCCGTGGGAGGTCAGCCACCAGAAGCCCATCTCGACGTGGTCGTTCTCCGGAGCCGGCTCCTCGGCGCCCTCGGTGACCTCCTCGATCACCGAGCGGGCCAGCTCCTCGTCGACCGCGGTCACGCTGACCGTGGCCGAGCGGTTGCGGTAGCGGATCACGCGCAGCGTCCAGCCTTCGCCGCACACCAGCCGCGCCTCGCGGCCGTCCTCCGTCGCGACGCGGGTGACCTGCCCGGAGGCGGGCATCAGCGAGGCTTCGGGGCGGACCCGTTCCAGGTTCGCGGTGCGGGACCAGGGCTGGGACCCGGTGGCGAACGGGGACAGGGCCAGCGCGTCGATCACGTCGGCCGCCGAGTCCCCGTCGTCGAGCCAGACCTTCATCGGCAGCTCGGCCGGGCGCGGCTCAGGAGTGAAGTGGACCTCCTTGAGTACTGACATGCCGGTAATGATCCTCTACCCCCTCCCGCCGGTCGACGGGTTTTACGCCGGGCGTACGAGCCGGTTCTCGTAGGCGAAGACCACGGCCTGCACCCGGTCGCGCAGCTCCAGCTTCAGCAGGATCCTGCTCAGGTGCGTCTTCACGGTGGCCTCCGCCAGATGCAGGCGGGCGGCGATCTCGGCGTTGGACAGGCCGCGGGCCACTTCGACGAGCACCTCCCGCTCGCGGGGGGTGAGCCGCCGCAGCCGCTCGTCGGGTGCCGGGACGCCGCCGGTGGGGAGCTGGTGGGCGAAGTTCTCCAGCAGGCGGCGGGTGATCCGCGGGGAGACCGCCGCGTCGCCCGCGGCGACGTTGCGGATCGCCGCGAGCAGTTCCTCGGGCAGGGCGTTCTTGAGGAGGAAACCGGACGCCCCGGCCCTCAGTCCGGCGAAGGCGTACTCGTCGAGGTCGAAGGTGGTGAGGATGAGGACTCGGGTCTGCCGGCACTCCCGGATGATCCGGCCGGTCGCCTCGATCCCGTCGGTACCGGGCATGCGTACGTCCATCAGGACGACGTCGGGGCGGAGCCGCCGGGCGAGCCGCACGGCCTCGGCGCCGTCCCCGGCCTCGCCGACCGCCTCCATGTCCGGCTGGGCGTCGAGGACCATGGTGAACGCCATGCGCAGCAGCGGCTCGTCGTCGACGAGCAGGACGCGGATCGTCACGGGGCATCGCTTCCGACGGCGCCCAGGCCGAGGGCGGCGGAGACCCGCCAGCCGCCACCGGGGAGGGGGCCGGCGTCCAGGGTCCCGCCGTACGCGGCGGCGCGTTCGCGCATGCCGGGGATGCCGTGCCCGGACGGTGAACCGGGGGCCCGCGCGGCGGGGCCGTCATCGGTGACACCGCCGAGGTGCTGGCCACCGTGAACCGGATCGGCCGGGCCGCCGGCGACACCGCCTGCTCCATCACTCCATCCGCCCGAGGCTGAATCCCCGCCGTCCCCCCCCGGCGGTCCACCGCCGGGTCTCCTCCGAAAAGGCCCGGAGCCGCGGCGGGACGTTCCCCGGAGTGCCGGGTCCGCGCGGCGGGCGGTACGGCTCTCCCGGACGCGGATCCGGCGGCTACCATCACCGGGTGACGGACGACGCTTTCCCCGCCCCCGACTCCGGTGCCGCCGACCCGCGTGCTCGCGCCCTCGACCCCGGTGCCGCCGACCTCCACGTGCACGCCGTCGACGCCTTCATCGCGGCGGCCAGCACGAGCGACCCGGAGCAGCGGGCCACGCTGCTGAGCCGCGCCCTCGCCGCCGACGTCGTCTTCTGGGGGCCCCTCGGCCGCGGCGTCGGCCGCAAGGCCGTCGAGGACTTCATCACCGAGGTCGTGCAGGTGCACCCGACGGGCCCCACCCGGATGGTCCGCACCACCCGGGTGGACGCGCCGGACGAGTGGGCGCGCTTCGGCTGGCGCTACGAGGACGCCGCGGGCCGGATCCTGCTGTCGGGGACGGACGTGGTGCACGTCACCCCCAGGGGCGACATCGACGAGATCGTGGTCTTCGCCGGCTCCCTGGATTGACGTTCCCGCCGTGAAAACCGGGGTTTCCGGCCGGAGCCGGAGGTCCGTGGGCGTGGGCGGCCACGCCGCGGGCGCTCGGCGACCCGCGCCGGACGGAGACCGGGCCGTCGTGGGTGGTCATGATGGCGGCGGGGTGACAGCGGGGCGGTGGCGGGGTGGTGGCCGGCGTTCCGGCGCGTTTAGGCCGGGAGGCGGGGGTTAGGGGACGGGCTGTTCCACCGCCCGATGACGAGCAGGAGCTCTGGCGCGCCCCGAGCTGTCAGGAGATCAGTTGGTCAACCCCGCCATATGGTGACGCGTCAGCCATTACGCTCCGGTAGGCCCCTATTGCTCAGACAGTGGAGATGTTTCCGTGGCCATCGATCTTGTTACCCGCCGCGAGTGGGGCGCCCGCCCGCCGCGCGGCGCCTACGGGCGCCTCACCTCCACCAAGGGGGTGAAGGTGCACTACACCGGCGGCCAGGTCAACCCCGACATCGTCAACGACCACAACAAGTGCGTGGCCCTGGTGAAGTCGATCCAGAACCACCACATGGACGGCAACGGATGGATCGACGTCGGCTATTCGATGCTGGTCTGTCCCCATCGCAAGGTCTTCGAGGGCCGCGGTCCGGGCCGCGTGCCGGCCGCCAACGGGCCCGGACTCAACAGCGGCCACTACGCGGTGCTCGGCCTGGTCGGCTCCTCCGGCCTGACCCGGCCGACCGACGACCTCCTGCACGGCATCCTCGACGCCGTCGAGTACCTCCGGGACAAGGGCGGCGCGGGCAGGGAGATCAAGGGCCACCGCGACGGCTACTCGACCAGCTGCCCCGGCGAGGCCCTGTACGCGTGGGTCAGGCGAGGCGCCCCCCGCCCCGGCGGCGGCCCCACCGACCCGCCCGACCCGCACCCCTCCTTCCCCGGCCGCACGCTGAAGTACCCGCCGGTCATGAGCGGCGAGGACGTCCGCACCTGGCAGCGGCGGATGGCCGAGCGCGGCTGGACCATCGACGTCGACGGCCTGTACGGCCCCGCCTCCCGCGACGTCTGCCGCAAGTTCCAGCAGGAGAAGGACCTGCCCGTCACCGGCGCCGTCGACCGCGCGACCTGGGACGCCGCCTGGGAGGAACCGGTCAGCTGAGCGGCCCCGCGACCCCCGCCGGGATCCGCGGCGTCCCGGGCGTGCGGGGCCTCCGCGACCCCGCCGGGTGACCCCGGGCACCCCCGCGGCCCTCTGCCGGCCGCTGAACGGGACCCGGCACGGATTCGCCTCACGGTGGCGCCTAGTATCCGGTGCATGACGGTGCCGACTGAGGAACCTCGACCAGCGCCAGAGTTCCCGCCGATCACGCGTGACGGATGGCGGGAGCTGGCGCTCGGGGTCTTGCGCAAGTCCGGAATCGAGACCGGCTCCCCCGAGGAGGCGCTCGCCTCCACCACGTACGACGGCGTGACGATCGCGCCGATCTACGACGCCTCAGATCTTCCCGGCGATCCCGGTCTCCCCGGGACCGCCCCCTACCTGCGCGGCACCCGTCCCGAGGGCGGGAGCTGGGACGTCCGGCAGCGCCACGAGGTGCCCGATCCCGAGGCGGTCCTCGCCGACCTGGAGAACGGCGTCACCTCCCTGTGGCTCACCCTGGAGCCCGAGGACCTGCCCCGCGTGCTGGAGCGGGTCCACCTGGACCTCGTCTCGGTCGCGCTGGACGCCGGCAAGCGGACGCGCGAGGCGGCCGAGACGCTGTTCGCGCTGGCCGAGGGGAAGGGCGTCACGGCGCTCACCGGCACGCTGGGCGCCGACGCGCTCGGCGATCCGGAGACCGCGGTCGAGCTGGCCCGCCGCTGCGCCGAGCGGTTCCCGGGGCTGCGGGCGGTCACCGTCGACGCCACCCCGTACCACGACGCGGGCGGCGGCGACGCCGAGGAGCTCGGCTGCTCCCTGGCCGCCGGGGTCGCCGCCCTGCGTGTCCTGACCGGCGCGGGCCTGACCGTGCCGGAGGCGTTCGGGCAGCTGGAGTTCCGCTACGCCGCCACCGCCGACCAGTTCCTCACCATCGCCAAGCTCCGCGCCGCGCGCAGGCTCTGGGCGCGCGTCGCCGAGGTGTGCGGGGCGCCCGGGGCGGGGCAGCGCCAGCACGCGGTGACCAGTTCGGCCATGATGACCGCCCGCGACCCGTGGGTGAACATGCTTCGCACCACGCTCGCCTGCTTCGCGGCCGGCACCGGCGGGGCCGACGCGGTCACCGTGCAGCCCTTCGACGCCCGGCTCGGCCTGCCGGACGCCTTCGCCCGCCGCATCGCGCGCAACACCCACGCGCTGCTCGTCGAGGAGGCGGGCGTGGCCCGGGTGATCGACCCGGCCGGCGGCTCCTGGTACGTGGAGCGGCTCACCGAGGACCTGGCGGGCAAGGCCTGGGAGTGGTTCACGGAGATCGAGCGCGCCGGGGGCATGGCCGCCGCCCTGACCGCGGGGCTCGTCACCGGCCGGATCGCGGCCACCTGGGAGCGGCGCTCGGCCGCCATCGCCAGGCGGCGCGAACCGATCACCGGCGTCAGCGAGTTCCCCAACCTCGACGAGCGGCTCCCCGCCCGGGAGCCCCGGCCCGCCGAGGCTCCCGGCGTCCACTACGCGCAGGACTTCGAGGCGCTGCGTGACCTGGCCGACGCCCAGGAGCGCCGGCCGTCGGTCTTCCTGGCGACCATCGGCCCGGTGGCCGCGCACACCGCCAGGGCGTCGTTCGCCGCGAACCTGTTCCAGGCGGGCGGCATCGCCACCGTGTCCGGCGGGGCCGCCACCGACCCCGCCGAGATCGCCGCCGCGTTCGCCGCCGCCGGCACGCCGGTCGCGTGCCTGTGCTCCAGCGACCGGCTCTACGGCGAGCACGCCGAGGCGGTGGCCGCCGCGCTGAGGGGCGCGGGGGCGAGAAAGATCTGGCTGGCGGGGAAGGGAGAGTTCGAAGGCGTGGACGCCAACCTCTACGCCGGGTGCGACGCGCTCGGTGTGCTCCGGACGACCTTCGACGACCTGGGGGTGACCCGATGATTCCCGACTTCTCCGATATCCCGCTCGGTCCCCGGCCCGCCGCCCCGGCGCCGGGCGAGGGGGAGCACCGGGAGTGGGCGCGGGCCGTGCGGGAGGCCACCGGGAGCGATCCCGCGGACCTGGTGTGGGAGACGCCCGAGGGGATCGGGGTCAAGCCGCTGTACACCGCCGCGGACCTGGACGGGCTCGACTCCCTGGCGACCTACCCGGGAGCCGCGCCGTTCCTGCGCGGGCCGTACCCGACCATGTACGTCAACCAGCCGTGGACCATCCGGCAGTACGCCGGGTTCTCCACCGCCGAGGAGTCCAACGCCTTCTACCGGCGCAACCTGGCCGCCGGGCAGAAGGGCCTGTCGGTCGCCTTCGACCTGGCCACCCACCGCGGCTACGACTCCGACCACCCCCGCGTGGCCGGGGACGTCGGCATGGCGGGCGTGGCGATCGACTCCATCTACGACATGCGGCAGCTGTTCGACGGGATCCCCCTCGACCGGATGAGCGTGTCGATGACCATGAACGGCGCGGTGCTCCCGGTGCTCGCGCTCTACGTGGTGGCCGCCGAGGAGCAGGGGGTGGCACCCGAGCAGCTCGCCGGGACCATCCAGAACGACATCCTCAAGGAGTTCATGGTCCGCAACACCTACATCTACCCGCCGGGACCGTCGATGCGGATCATCTCCGACATCTTCGCGTACACCAGCGAGCGGATGCCGAAGTTCAACTCGATCTCGATCTCCGGGTACCACATCCAGGAGGCCGGGGCCACCTGCGACCTGGAGCTCGCCTACACCCTCGCCGACGGCGTGGAGTACCTCCGGGCGGGCGTCGGGGCGGGCCTGGACATCGACAGGTTCGCGCCGCGCCTGTCGTTCTTCTGGTGCATCGGCATGAACTTCTTCATGGAGGTCGCCAAGCTGCGGGCCGCCCGGCTGCTCTGGGCGCGGCTGGTGTCCTCCTTCGGGGCGAAGAACCCCAAGTCGCTCTCGCTGCGGACCCACTCGCAGACCTCCGGCTGGTCCCTCACCGCCCAGGACGTCTTCAACAACGTCGTCCGCACCTGCGTCGAGGCGATGGCCGCCACCCAGGGCCACACCCAGTCGCTGCACACCAACGCCCTGGACGAGGCGCTGGCCCTGCCCACCGACTTCTCCGCGCGGATCGCGCGCAACACCCAGCTGCTGCTCCAGCAGGAGTCCGGCACCTGCCGGGTCATCGACCCTTGGGGCGGCTCCTACTACGTCGAACGGCTCACCCACGAGCTGGCCCGCAGGGCGTGGGCGCACATCGAGGAGGTCGAGGCCGCCGGGGGCATGGCCAGGGCGATCGACGCGGGGCTGCCCAAGCTCCGCATCGAGGAGGCCGCCGCCCGCACCCAGGCGCGCATCGACTCGGGGCGCCAGCCGGTCATCGGCGTCAACAAGTACCGGCCGGACGCCGACGAGCCCATCGAGGTGCTCAAGGTCGACAACACCGCCGTCCGCGCGCAGCAGCTCGACAAGCTCCGCCGGTTGCGCGAGGAGCGCGACCCCGAGCGGGTGGAGGAAGCCCTCGCGGCGCTCTCCAAGGGCGCCGCCGGTGACGGCAACCTGCTCGCCCTGGCGATCGAGGCCGCCCGCGCCAAGGCCACGGTCGGGGAGATCTCCGACGCGCTGGAGCGGGTGTTCGGGCGGCACGCCGGCCAGATCCGTACGATCACCGGGGTGTACCGCGAGGAGGTGGGGTCCGGCGTGGAGGAGGTCCGCGCGCTGTGCGCCGAGTTCGGGCGCCTGGAGGGCCGCCGCCCCCGCATCCTGGTGGCCAAGATGGGACAGGACGGCCACGACCGGGGCCAGAAGGTGATCGCCACCGCCTTCGCCGACCTGGGCTTCGACGTCGACGTCGGCCCGCTGTTCCAGACGCCCGAGGAGGTCGCCCGCCAGGCGGTCGAGGCGGACGTGCACGTGGTCGGCGTCTCCTCGCTGGCCGCCGGGCACCTGACGCTGGTGCCCGCGCTCCGCGAGGCGCTCGCCGCGCAGGGCGCCGGCGACATCATGATCGTCGTCGGTGGCGTCATCCCGCCGGGGGACTTCGACGCGCTGCGCGCGGCGGGCGCGAGCGCGATCTTCCCGCCGGGTACCGTGATCGCCGACGCCGCCCGCGAGCTGCTGGCGGATCTGCTCACCCGGCTGGGTCATGGCGCCGGCGCTTGACGACTACGTCCAGGGGGTGAAGGAGGGCTCCCGGAGGTGGATCGCGCGGGCGATCACGCTGGTGGAGTCCTCCCGGCCCGACCACCGGGAGCTGGCCCAGCGGCTGCTGGCCGAGCTGACCCCGTACACCGGGACCGCCCGCAGGGTCGGCATCACCGGGGTGCCGGGCGTGGGCAAGTCGACGTTCATCGACGCGCTCGGCGTACGCCTGACGGGGGAGGGCCACCGGGTGGCGGTGCTCGCCGTCGACCCGTCCTCGACGCGCACCGGCGGGAGCATCCTGGGCGACAAGACCAGGATGGCCCGCCTCGCCGCCGACCCGAACGCCTTCATCCGGCCCTCGCCCACCTCGGGCACGCTGGGCGGCGTCGCGAGGGCGACCCGCGAGGCGATGGTCGTGGTCGAGGCGGCGGGCTACGACATCGTGCTCGTGGAGACCGTCGGCGTCGGCCAGTCCGAGACGACCGTCGCCGACATGGTCGACACCTTCCTGCTCCTCACCCTGGCCAGAACGGGCGACCAGCTCCAGGGCATCAAGAAGGGCGTGCTGGAGCTGGCCGACGTGATCGCGATCAACAAGGCCGACGGGGCGGCGGGCAGCACCCACGAGCTGGACGCCCGCAGGGCCGCCAGGGAACTCGCCGGGGCGCTCCGCCTGCTGGGCGCCGAGCGCACGCCGCCCGTGCTGACCTGCAGCGGGATGACCGGCAACGGCCTGGACGAGCTCTGGCGGCAGATCGTGCACCACCGCGACACCCTGGAGGCCTCCGGCGAGCTCGCCGAGCGGCGCCGCCGCCAGCAGATCCGCTGGACCTGGGCGTTGATCACCGACCGGTTGCTGACCCGCTTCCGGGAGCACCCCGGGGTCGCGGCGATCACCGCCGAGGTGGAGCGTCAGGTGCAGGACGGGACCCTCACCTCGTCTCTCGCGGCCGACCGGCTGCTGGAGGCCTTCACCCGTTGAGGACCGCGGCCCTTCCCGCCGGGCGGCCCTTCCCGCCGGGCGGCGCGCCCGTCCCGGCGTCCGCCCGGCCGAGCGGGTGGCCCCCGCCCGGCCGCCGGGGTGGCGCGACGGCCCGCCACGATCCCCCGCTCCGCGGTGGCGGATCGGTCCGCTCCTATCCTTGCCGGGGTGGCCGGTCACGCCGTCGGGAAGCGAGGGAGCAGCCATGAGGTACAAGCGGGTCGTCATCAAGCTCAGCGGGCGGGCGATCGCCGGGGAGGACGACTACGGGTTCAGCGCGGCGGCCCTGGTGCACCTGGCGACCGAGGTGGTCAAGGTCCGCAGGCTGGGCGTGGAGATCGCCGTGGTGGTCGGCGGCGGCAACGTCTTCCGGGGTGACCGGGCCGAGGCCTGGGGCATCGACCGGGTCGAGGCGGACAACATCGGCATGATGGCCACCGTGATCAACAGCCTCCTCCTGCGCGGGAAGCTCAACGCCCTGGGGGAGCGGGACGTGCGGGTGATGACCGCCGTGCCCATCGACACGGTGGCCGAGCCCTTCATCCGCCTGCGCGCGGTCCACCACTTGGAGAAGGGGGCGATGCTCATCCTCTCGTGCGGCATCGGGCAGCCGTTCCTGACGACCGACTATCCCAGCGTCCAGCGGGCGCTGGAGCTCGGCGCCGACGGGCTGCTGGTCGCCAAGCACGGCGTCGACGGCGTCTACGACAGCGACCCCCGGGACAACCCCGCCGCACGCCGCTTCGAGATGCTCACCTACGACGACGTGCTCCACCAGCGCCTCCAGGTGATGGACCAGTCGGCCTTCATCCTCGCCCGGGACCACGAGATGCCGCTGCACGTCTTCGACATCGAGCAGCCGGGGCTCATGGCGGCGATCTGCCGGGGTGAGCACCACGGCACCGTCATCGACGGGGATGTCAAGGAGACGGTGTACGCCTGAGGCGGCCGTCGCACGGACCCGGGGGTCGGCTACCGTACGTCACTTTGACAGATGAAGTCAGATTTTGTCAATCCAGTGTGCTGCATCTTGCATTAATGGCATGTTTCGTCCGATTGTGCGAAAAATAAGGTTTCCGCCAAGCTTGATCGTTCTGATCCGATCATGTGATAATTCGGGCCAAGGGTTACGAATGTCGTAATAAAACGCTTTTTAGATGCGCGCTATGCGAGAAGGTGCATGGTGTGGCGCGGCGAGGCGCGCGACGTCCGGTTCAGGGCTTTTTCGCGTGGGAGCGCGGTCGCGACGCGGTGACCGGACCCCCTGGCCGCGCCATGCCGTCCGTGCGCTCCGTGACGGGCGGCCGCCACGGCGGCCGTCACGCTGCGTACGCTCGCCGGGCGCGAGGTGGGAGAACACGCCGATGCCGATCGATGCGGACACCCGCATGTCCCGGCGGGCCAGAACCGTCCCCGTTCACCGGGTGCTGCCAGGTTTCGCGCGGGACCCGGTGAACACCCTGGCGGACGTCGGCAGGCGGGCGGGCGGCGACATCGTCCGGCTGAGCCTCGGCCCGTTCCGTCCCTACCTGGTGACGCACCCCGAGCACGTCCAGCAGGTGCTGCGGGCCAACTGGACGGACTACCAGCGCGAGGGCATGTTCTGGCGGCCTCTGCGTCGCGTCCTGGGCGCCAGCATCCTCGGCGAGGGCGCACCGTGGGAGTCCAGCAGGAAGGCACTGCAGCCCCTGTTCACCGCGCGATACATCGCCTCGATCGCCGGGAGGATCGCGGAGACCGTCACCGCCCGCGTGGCCGAACTCGACGAGTACGCCCGTGAAGGGCGGCCCGTGCACGCCGCCACCGAGATGGCCGGCATCGTGAACCAGGCCGTGGTCAGGGTCCTGTTCGGCGACAAGATCAGCCGTGCGGACGGTGAACGCCTCGCGCCCGCCTACGACACGGCGGCGGGCTCGATCACCTTCCGGCTCGTCATGCCGTTCATGCCCTACTCCATACGGGTGCCGGGCGACCGGGCCTTCATGAGGGCCGTCGAGACGATCGACGACGTGGTGTTCCCGGTGATCAGGAAGGCGCGGGCCGACTCCGGCGACGGCGGCGTCGACGTCATCTCCGCGCTCTGCCGGCTCCGCGCGGACGACGACGCGGGGAACCGGCAGATCCGCGACGACCTGGTCAGTGTCTACGGCGCGGCGTCGGAGTCGACCGCGACGACCCTGATCTGGCTGTGGTCACTGCTCGACACGCACCCCGAGGTGGCGGCCAGGCTTTACGAGGAGATCGACCGGGTGGTCGGCCCCGGCCCCGTGGCGCCGGAGCACGTCGCCGAACTGCGCTACACGCGCATGGTCCTGCAGGAGGTCCTCCGCCTCTATCCAGCGGGATGGATCTTCCCTCGGATGGCGATGACGGACGGGGAGATCGGCGGGGTGCGGATCAAGGCGGGCTCCCAGGTGCTGATCAGCCCCTATGCCACGCACCGGCTGGAGGAGTTCTGGGAGCGCCCGCTGGAGTTCGACCCCGAGCGGTTCGCCCCCGAGACCCAGCCGCGCAGGCACAAGTACGCCTACTTCCCCTTCGGCGGCGGCCCGCACCAGTGCCTGGGCCAGCACCTGTTCTACGTCGAGGCACCGATGCTGCTCGGCGCGATCCTCAGCCGCTTCCGGTTCAGGGTCCGCACCCCCGGGCCCTTCACCCCGGCCCCGGCCGCCGCGCTGCGGCCGAGGCAGGAGATCGAACTGGACGTGGTCCGGGCCGAGCGCGTCGCGGGCGAGGCGCGGTGACCGCCCGCCCCGGCCCCGGCGGTCATGTGACCGCCGTCGAGAGCCGTATGACCGCCGTCGAGAGCGGAATGATCTGTGCCGTGGCCGGCCAGTGCCAGCGCGACATGCGCGGGTGGGCGGCCGAGTACCCCGGACTGTTCTCCGCCAAGCCCTTCGACGCGGCCCTGTACAGCACCCTGTCGCTGGCCATGGCCTTCAGCGGACCCTGGTTCGACGCCAAGCAGCTGCGGATGGCCAACAAGGTCTGCCTGTGGGCGTTCGGCCTGGACTGGCTCGTCGACTATGTCGCCGCCTCCCCCGAGGAGGCCGAGGGTGTCACCCGGCGCAGCCTCGCCGTGGCCGGGGGCGCCCCGCCGGTTCCCGGCGACGACCTCACGCGCATGCTGGCCGACATCCGGGACGAGCTCGCGGCCTCGCCCTCCTTCCCCGCGCTCGGGCCGGTCTGGCGGGAGGAACTGCGGTCGATGCTGGAGGCCATGCTGCTGGAATGGCGCTGGAAGACCGAGGGGAGGCGGCCGTCCTTCGAGGAGTACCTCGGCAACGCCGACAACCTGGGCTTCTCCTTCGCGTTCACCTCCCACTGGATCCACACCTCGGGCCCGCCGGCTGCCGCTGACGTCGACCGGATCCGCGAGGCGAGCCGGGCCGTGCAGCGGGTGATCCGTCTTCTCAACGACCTGGGCACCTACGAGCGCGATGTGAGCTGGGGTGATCTCAACGCCCTGCTGCTCGGCGCCACCCGGCCCGAGGTGGAGCGGCGGATCGCCGCGCTCGCGGCCAGGAGCCGGGAGCTGATCGCGCCGCTGCGCCCGGACCACCCCGAGATCGCTGGCTACCTGGAGCGGCAGATGGACTTCTGCGCGGGGTTCTACCATGTCGGCGACTACTGGGGAGCACTGTGAGCGTTCCCGAACTCCTCGCGGCCGGCACCGCCGGCCCACTCACCGGCGCCGGCGAGGCCGTGCGGAGCCCCGCCCGCGTCGACGTGTCCGTCCAAGCCCGCGATCTCGTCACCGGGCTTGTCGCCGACCCGTGGGGACAGGTCTCCGCCTCGGCGTACGAGACCGGGCGGCTGGTGAGCCTGGCCCCCTGGCTGGCCGGCCACGCCGGTCGCGTCCGCTTCCTGCTGGACACCCAGCGCCCGGACGGTGGCTGGGGCGCCCCGGGGGGCTACGCGCTTGTTCCCACCCTGAGCGCGACCGAGGCCCTCCTCGCCGAGCTGTGCCGTCGGACCTCCGCCGGCGGGGACGGCCCGCGCTCCGGCGGCGCCGCACGCGACGGCGGCCCGGACGGTGGTCCGGACGGCGGCGGGCATCGCCCGGACCGGGGCACCGGCGCGCTGGCCGCGGCCGTGGGACGCGGGCTGCGGGCGCTGGAACGCTGTTCCGCCCTCGGCGGAGAGGTGCGCTCCCTGCCGGACATGCCGGCGATCGAGCTCATCGTCCCCGCCCTGACCGAGATGATCAACACTCGGCTCGGTCCGGACGGCGGGCGGCTGTCCCTGCCCGCGGGCTTGGACGGGGCGAAGCTGCAGGCGGTCCGCGCGTGGCTGGCCTCGGGCGCGGCCGTGCCGCAGAAGCTGGTCCACGCGCTGGAGGTGGTGGGTGAGACCGCGGCGGGGACCGCGGATGCCGGCCCCACCCCGGTCGGCCCGGCCGTGACCGCCCGCCACGCCGCTTCCGGGGAGATCGGGGCCGTCGGGGCGTCGCCCGCGGCGAGCGCGGCGTGGCTCGCGGCGCGGGGGAGACCCGAGCCGCGCGACCCCGTGCTCCGTTACCTGGAGGAGGTCACGGGCAGGACCGGCGGTCCCGTGCCGTGCGCGACCCCCATCACGGTGTTCGAGCGGGGATGGGCGCTGAGCTGGTTGCTCCGCGCCGGGATCCCCGTGGCGGCACCCCCGGAGCTGGTCGCGAGCCTGCGCGGCGCGCTCGGCCCGCACGGCACCGCCGCCGGGCCCGGCCTGCCGCCGGACGCCGACACCACCTCCGTCGCCCTCTACGCGCTGGCGCTGCTGGACGACCCCGGCGAGCCGGCCGGGCTGTGGCCGTACGAGATCGGCACCCACTTCTGCACCTGGCAGGGGGAGGAGGGGGCCTCCCCGACGGTCAACGCGCACGTGCTCGACGCCTTCGGCGAGTACCTGCGCCGCGGCCGGGACGTCGCCCCCCGCTACGCCGCCGCCGTGCGCAAGCTCTCCGCGTGGCTGTGCGAGCGGCAGGGGGCCGACGGGAGCTGGACGGACCGCTGGCACGCCTCGCCGTACTACGCGACGGCCTGCTGCGCGATCGCGCTGGCCGACTTCGGCGGCGCGGGGTCGGCGGGCGCGGTCCGCGCGGCCGCGCGCTGGATACTCGGCAGCCAGCGCGAGGACGGGTCGTGGGGAGGGTGGGAAGGGACGGCGGAGGAGACCGCGTACGCGCTGCAGACCCTGCTGCTGACCGGCGGCCCCGCGGACGGGGGGCGGCATGCGGATGCCGTGCGGCGCGGATACCGCTACCTCCTGCGGTCCGTCACCGATCGCGGCGATCCCGTCGACGCCCCGCCGCTCTGGCACGACAAGGACCTCTACTTCCCGGCGGCCATCGTGCGGGCGGCCGTGCTGGGCGCGCTCCATCTCGTGGAGCGGGACCCGCTCGTCGGGCGGTCCGTATCCGTTCCGTCACCCTCCGGAGGCCGCACCGCCACCACCTGTTGACGGAGAGTGAACAGAATCTGATTCTAGAACTGGCCGGAAAAGGACAAAGACCCTATGTGCCCAATGTCGCCTTGAGCCTATTTCTGGACATTGCTAAGGTTCACCGGGTGCGACGCGGGATGCCGCCGATCGGCGTGATGCGGCGTCGAGTGATTCACATGCGTTAATCGCCGTGAAGCGCATCGCGAATTTATTTCACTTTCATCGGGATGGATGCTATGCGCGTGCGCAAGGAGCGATTGCGGGCCAAGGTGACGGCACTGCTGGTGTCGCTGACCGCGCTCTGGGCGTTCACCGCATGGGTGACGGTCCGTGAGGGCCTGAACATGCTGGGCGTCGCCACGCTCGACGCCAACGTCGCCCAGCCGAGTGAGAAGCTCCTGGACGAACTGCAGGCCGAACGGCGTCTCAGCCTGGTGATCCTCGGGGACCCCACCGCCGGACGAAGCCTGCGCGCGGAGCTGGACGCCCAGCGCAAGCGGACCGACGCGGCCGGCACCGACTTCCGGGAACTGGCCCGCGGCGGCAGCGTGCAGATCCTGGGCAGCGCGGCCCTCGACCAGCGCCTCACCGAGGCGTTCACGAGCCTGGACCGCCTCCGGTCCGACCGCCAGGCGATCGACGCCGGGCGGCTGGACCGGACTCGCGCGGCCGCGACGTTCACCGGGATCATCTCCTCGCTGTACCGCGTCTACGACTCCATGGCGACGCTGGACGACAAGGAGATCGCCGAGGACACCCGCGCGATCATCGAGCTGACCCGGGCCCTGGAGATCCTCTCCCAGGAGGACGCGCTGGCGGTGGGCGCCCTGACGGCGGGCCGCCTCACCGATGCCGAGCGGACCGCGTTCACGCAGCTCGTCGGGGTGCAGCGCTTCCTGCTGGAGCAGACAGTCGAGGAACTGCCCGAGGCCGACCGGCGTCTGTTCCGCAAGCTGGCCGCCGAGGAGCCCTTCGTCCGCATGCGCGCCATGGAGGACCGGCTCGTCCGGACCGGCTCGGTGGCGAGGCTGCCCGAGCCCGTGGACGCCGCGCAGTGGACCTCCGTCGCCCAGCCCGTCCTCACGAAGCTGCGGCAGGCGACCCTGGCCGCGGGCGACGGAGTCGTCGAGCGATCCGGCCCGGTGGCCACCGGTGTCGTCGTCCGGCTCTCCCTCGCCGGCGGTCTGGGCCTGCTGGCCGTCATCGCCTCCATCGTCCTGTCCATCACCACGGCCCGGGCGCTGGTCCAGCAACTGGAGAAGCTGCGCGCGGCGGCCTGGGAACTGGCCAAGGAGCGCCTGCCCTCGGTGGTCGAGCGGATCGGCCACGGGGAGACGGTGGACGTCGCCGCGGAGGCCCCGCCGCTGAAGTTCGGCAACGACCAGATCGACCAGGTCGGCCAGGCGTTCAACGCCGTGCAGCAGACCGCCATCAAGGTCGCGGCCGAGCAGGCCCAGCTTCGGCGCGACATCGCCGACATCCTGCGCAACCTCGCCCGCCGCACCCAGTCGCTCGTGCACCGGCAGCTGAGCGTGCTCGACGTCATGGAGCGGCGCGAGAACGACCCCCAGGAGCTGCGCGACCTGTTCCGGCTCGACCACCTGGCCACCCGCATGCGCCGCTACGCGGAGAACCTGCTGGTGCTGTCCGGCGCGGCGCCGGGCCGCGCCTGGCGCGAGGCCGTCCCGATGATCGACGTGGTCCGCGGCTCCCTCGCGGAGATCGAGGACTACACCCGCGTCGACGTGATGCCGCTGGGGGACGTCTCGCTGGACGGCCGGGCGGTCAGCGACGTCATCCACCTGGTCGCCGAGCTGGTCGAGAACGCCGCCTCCTTCTCCCCGCCCTACACCACGGTGCAGGTCGGCGGGCACGTGGTGGCCCACGGCTACGCGCTGGAGATCGAGGACCGGGGCCTGGGCATGAGCGCGGAGGACATCGCCGCGGCCAACGAGCGGATCGCCAACCCGCCGGAGCTCAAGCTGTCCGGCAACGCCCGCCTCGGTCTGTACGTCGTCAGCCGCCTGGCCGAGCGGCACGACATCCGGGTGACCTTCAAGGCGTCCCCGTACGGCGGCACGACCGTCGTCGTCCTCATCCCGCAGGAGCTGGTCACCGAGCAGAAGGAGCCCGAGCAGCCCGCCGGGGTCGGCGTGCCGCAGGCCCGCGCGGCGAGCGCCGGGGAGATGAACGTGGCCGCGGCCGCGGTCGCCGCGGTCCGTGACCGGGGCGGCGACCCGCCGGTCGCCGACGCGCCGGTCCGGGCCGGCGAGACCGCCGGCCGGACCGCCACGCAGGTCGCCGACACGCCGGTGGCCGACGCCGTGAGGACCGGCCACGCGGGTGGTTCGGCGAAGCCCGCGCGCGCGGAGGGCGGGGCGTCGCTGCCGCCCGTGCTTCCCCCGCCCGACACCAGCCACACGCCCGGCGGCCTGCCGCGGCGCGTCCCCCAGACGCACCTGGCCGCCCCCCTGCAGGAGGCCGAGCCCGCGCCCGCGCAGTCTCCGCCGGCCGACGCCGACGAGCGCTCGCCGGAGATGATCCGCGCCGCCATGGCGTCCTTCCAGGACGGCACCCGCCGCGGGCGCAGCGACGCGGCGCGGCTGCTGACCCAGGACGGCGTCCCCGCGGACGAGGGCGGGCCCATCGTGTGACACCAGTGACGATCGCGAGTGCCGGCCGCCGGCGCCGCCGAGCCGTCAGACGCGCCGACCGGCCGTCTGCGGGCAGAAGGAGGACAACGAGTGGGGCAGGGAACAGGATCTTTCACGGACCTGGCCTGGTTACTGGACGACCTGGTCAAGCGGGTGGACGACGCTCAGCACGGGGTCGTCTTCTCCACCGACGGCCTGCTGCTGGCCGCGTCGGCGGGATTCTCCCCGGCCGACGCCGAGCATCTGGCCGCCGTGGGGTCGGCGATCCAGAGCCTGGGGCGCGGGGTCAGCGACCGCGTCGGCGGCGGACCGGTGCGCCAGACCATCATCGAGATGCGGACGTCGTACCTGATCGTGACCGCGGCCGGGCAGAACGCCTGCCTGGCGGTGCTCTGCGGCTCCGACGCCGACGTGGGCCTGGTGGCCTACGAGATGGCCATGCTCGTCACCCGGGTCGGCCAGTACCTCACCTCGCCGACCCGGACGGCCGAGTCCTCGTTCAGGGGCGAAAAGGCGCGATGAGCCCGTCCGACGAGCAGCACGGCACGCAGTGGGTCGGTGACGAGGCGGGGCCGATCGTCCGGCCGTACGTCCTCACCCGGGGCAGGACCGAACCGAGCCGCGGCAGGTTCGACCTCATCACCCTCGCGGTGACGGTCCGTCCCGTCTCGGCCCGCGAACCGGGGCTGGACCCGGAGTGTCTCGCCATCGTCCGGCTCTGCCGCCAGGCCCAGTCCGTCGCGGAGATCGCCGCCTACCTCAACCTTCCGGCAGGCACCGTGCGTGTCCTGCTCAGCGACCTGCTCGACCAGGGATACATCGCACTGCAAGAACCGCATTCGGAGACGGACATGCATGACGAGAGGCTGTACAGGGCGGTGCTCGATGGACTCCGTGCGCTCTGACCGGGACGCCGGGCGCGTGAAGCTGCCCACGGCGATCAAGATCCTGGTCGCCGGCGGCTTCGGGGCGGGGAAGACCACGCTGGTCGGCGCGGTCTCCGAGATCGAGCCGCTGCGCACCGAGGAGACCCTGAGCGACCGCGGCATCGGGATCGACGACCTGTCCGGGGTGGAGACCAAGCAGACCACCACGGTCGCGATGGACTTCGGCCGTATCACCATCGGCGACGCCTACCGGCTCTACCTGTTCGGCACCCCGGGGCAGGAACGCTTCTGGTTCCTCTGGGACGAGCTGGCCCTGGGCGCCCTGGGCGCGGTGGTCCTGGCCGACACGCGCAGGCTGGCCGACTGCTTCCCGTCCCTCGACTACTTCGAACGGCGCGAGACGCCGTTCATCGTCGCGGTCAACTGCTTCGACGGGGCCCGGCGCTACGAGCTCGACGAGGTCAGGCTCGGCCTGACCCTCCACGAGGACATCCCGATCGTCCTGTGCGACGCCAGGAAGCGGGAGTCGGGCAAGGAGGTGCTGATCACCCTCGTGGAACACGCGATGCGGATGCGCCTGGGCGCGGGCCCGGAGCCCGCCCCGGCCCGCTGACCGCCGCGTCCCGGGGCGGGTCCCGGCCGTCCCCGGGTCGTTCTTCCTCCCGCGGGGACGACTCCCTCGCCCGGTCCTGACCGGGCGGGCCCGGCGGCTCCGCCGCGCCGGGCCGCCCTGACGGGAACGGCACGGGGCCCGGCATGCGAGGCTGGTCGGCATGAAACGCCTCGCCGACGTCGACCTGTCGCGCAAGCTCGCCAAGAAAGAGGCCGACGAACGCCTCGACGCCGCCCTCGAACGCCTGCTCCGCCTGCGGCTCATCCTGGGCGGCCAGATCGGCGACAAACGCATCGGCCCGCCGCTGTGCGTGGTCTTCGAGGGACTGGACGCCTCCGGCAAGGGAGGGGCCATCAAACGCCTGGTGCGCCCGCTCGACCCGCGCCACGTGCGCGTCGCCCAGTTCTCCGCGCCGACCTACGACGAGAAGCGCCACCACTTCCTGTGGCGGTTCTGGCCGGTGCTGCCCGGCTGGGGCGGCATGGCCGTGCTCGACCGGTCCTGGTACGGGCGGGTGCTGGTGGAACGCGTGGAGGGGTTCGCCACCGAGGAGCAGTGGTCGCGCGCGTACGGCGAGATCGTGGAGTTCGAACGGACCCTCGCCGCCGAGGGAATGATCATGGTCAAGTTCTGGCTGCACGTCTCCGACGAGGAGCAGCTGCGCCGTTTCCAGAGCCGGGCCGCCGACCCGCTGCGGGTGTGGAAGCTCACCGACGAAGACTGGCGCAACCGGGCCAAACGTCCCGAGTACGAGGCCGCGGTGGAGGACATGCTCGCCCACACCGACCACCCGCAGGCCCCCTGGCATGTGATCCCCGGAGACGACAAGCGCCTGGCCCGCGTCACGGTGGTGGAGACGGTCTGCGCCGCCGTCGAGACCGAACTCGCCGCCCGCGGGTACGGACTGGACGTACCCGGGGCCGACGAGCGGGAGGACTAGAGCCTGTACGGATTCCGGATCTTCAGATGGGTCGAAGGCTGCGGATCCACAAGGCGGCCCCGCGTAGACGCAGGCCGGCGGGGTGGCTTTCGGGAGTCTTGCCGAAGCGGAAGGCCGGCGCGGCGCGAAACTGCGGGCTGTCACCGGCCTGGCCCGGGCTTCGCACGGAGGCCGTGCGAAGCCCGGGTTCAGCGCTCATCAGCCGGTCGTCGCCGCCACGAAGGTGAACGAACCGGACGGGACGCCGTAGACGGCGTAGCCGCTTTCCATGCGCAAGAAGTCGGCCCGCTGCGAGCTGGTGGTGGGGCGGCGATCCTTGGCCGGGACCCACACCTCAGCGGTGGTGTTCGCCGGGACCTCGACCGTCAGCTTGAACGTCCGCTGCCCGCGACTCCATTCGGATTTGGCCACACCCTGCGGCGTGGTGTAACTGCCCTTGACGAAGGTGAGGTCGCCGACCGGCTTGGGCTGGATGACGAGCTTGCGGTAGGCGGTCGATCCGTCGGCCGCCCGGATGCCGGCCAGGCCGCTGTGGAACCACTCTTCGATCTGGGCGAGGATCATATGATTCTTGGAGTCCCCCCTGTTCCAGCGTTCGCCGATGGTGGTCATGCCGCCGGGGTTGGCGGTGGTGGACTCCATGAAGCGTGCGGGCCACGAGCTTGGTGGCGAGGTTCGGTGGCGGTGCGATGCCGGCGTCCACCCAGGCCATGGCGGAGCCGTCGCGCCGTTTGGCGGTGGGGGACAGGTCGGCGCCGGGGAGTCCCAGTGGGCTTGCTCGCGGCGGGCGTCGTAGTCGGAGCCTGAGTACCAGGCGTCGGTGACCAGGGGGCCGAGGGCGGCGCGCCAGCTGCGGTCGGAGACGATGACGTCGGATGAGCCGTTGGTGTAGGTGATCTCCAGCCGGGCGATCATGCGGGGCGTCACCGCGGCGCCGGCGCTCGCGTCGCTGGCGGCGATGTTGTTGCCGGACCCGGTCACCGTCGCTCCTGTGGAGTGCGGCTTGTCCAGTCCGGGGGTGAAGGTGATGTCGGAGCTGCCGATCGCGGTGATCGTACGGGATTCGAGGTTGTCGCCGCCGTTGCCGGTGTCGATGTCGATGGTGCCGCCGACGTGGTAGCCGGTGACGTCGTTCAGCGTCACGGTGGTGGTGCCGGGGGCGGCGTCGGCGGTCAGGGTGCCGCTGCCCTTGAGCTGGCTCTGCCACCAGGAGTAGGGCGCGGTACGGCCGACGGCCGGGTTGGTGACGCTGCGCCGTACGTAGGCGGGGCCGTTGCCGAGTCGGACGTCGAGGGTGTTGGCGCCGGCGCGCAGGTCGTCGGTGATGTCGTAGGTGCGGTACTCGCTGGAGAGTTGGTAGTTGGAGTTGCCGGGGGCGAGGACTTCGTCGCTGAGCTCGCGGCCGTTGAGGGTCGGCAGGTGGAGACCGACGCCGGAGAGGTAGAGGCGGGCATCGGATACGCGCTTGCGGCGGTCGAGGTCGAACGCGCGGGCGAAGATCGGCATGGGCTGGGCTTCGGTGCGGCCCGGGTACTCGATCCAGCGCGCCGGTCCCCAGTCGCTCTGTTGCAGCAGGCCCATCTCCCAGGAGGACGGTTTGCTCCAGTCTGACGGCTGCTTGCCCGCGTCCCAGACGCGGACGTGCCAGGTGACCTTCTGCCGGATGCCAGTGGCCGTCCGCCGTAGCGGACGCCGGACTGGTGGCGGAGCTCACCTTGCCGGAGTCCCACATCAGTCGCCCGCGCTGAGGTCGGTCTCGCTCGCGGCGACCTGGATCCGGTACGCGGTCTGCGCGTCGGCCGGGCAGGCGACCCGGGACCCGGGCCGGTGGCACGGGTACCCGGCGGACTGCCGGGTCGGCGTCATACGCCATCCCAGTAAGGGGGCGGGGCTGTCGATGCCGAGGGGCCGGTCTCGTCTGCCGTCCACCCGCAGGTCCACCACCTCGACGTGGGACTGTCCGCCGGCGGCGACCGCCGGTGGAGCGTTGAGCGGCTGTGCGAAGACGAGGGCGAACGCCACTCCCAGTCCTGCTGACACGCGTATCCGGCGACGTAATGAGGACACAGGTCACTCCCTTCCCGGCCCCCGTTCCCGGGGCGGCCGGTACTTCCCCAGCTGTTTCGAGTGTCACGGGAGCGGGGGCGGCCGGTTCGAGGACCGAGAAGGCAGTCCCGTACGGCGCGTATCGCAGCCCGTGGAGAGAGTCGAGCGCCGGCTGTGTCGGCGGCGTTCATCGTCGTAAGAGCTTGTCCAAGCCGGCCGCATGGTTGCGGAGGCCGGCGGCGGGGACGACGCGCGGGTCGCCGAGGGGTCGGCGCGAGGCGGACGGGGTGCCGTCACGGGCCTGGCCACAGAATGCCCCTCTCATCATAAAACGTTTTAAGCACCCCGTGGATGTCGCTAACGTAAGCGCTCCCTCATATGGCGTCAAGAGGAAGTTTGAGCAACGATTCTCGGATGCGGCCCATGTCAAAGAAGCGCCAGGAGCATCCCTTGGGTAACGGTACCCATTGTGATCATGCCTCTGACCGGGCGGGTCGCACATGTTCTTCTGCGGGTGCCGTATGTCTCGGCGGATTTGGTCACTCACGGTAAAGAGCGTCTCGGTACTTGATCGACCTGGGGTTTCGGCGTCCGGAGCAAGAGGAGTGCCGCCGAGCGCGTCGGCGGTGAGCAGGCCGGCTGGGGAGCATGGACGCCACTGGCAGCGGAAGGAGGGCGCCGATCGGGCCGCCGAGATCGAGCCGTTCCGAGAGCTCATACAATCGGACCAGCCTCGGGAACGGAGATTCATGGTCACGCCCGGCCGACGACGACGAGTGACGATCGCCGACGTGGCGAGCCACGCTCAGGTGTCCGTCACGGCGGTGTCCAAGGTGATTCGCAACGCCTATGGCGTCAGCCCGGCCATGAAGGACAAGGTCAAGACGGCCATCGAGGAGCTGGGCTATCGGCCGCAGGCGGTGGCCCGGGGGATGCGCGGGCGTACTTTCACGATCGGCCTGGTGCTGCCGCACATCAGGAACCCGTTCTTCGCCGACATCCTCGACGGCCTGACCGCATACCTCGAGACCACCGACTACCAGGCGTTCATGATCCAGGGCGGCGCCACCCGCAAGGTCGAGCAGCGGGCGGTCGACGCCCTGATGGACCGGCAGGTGGACGGGATCATCATGGTCGCTCCGCTGGCCTCGAAAGCGCGCCTGGAGGAGGTGGCGAAGGAGAAGCCGCTCGTGGTGCTCGCGCGCCACGAACGGTCGCCCCACTACGACTCGGTGTTCGACGACGACGAGGCGGGCGCCGAACTCGTGGTCAAGCACCTGATCGAGTTGGGGCATCGCCGAATCGCGCACATCACGCACCAGGACGACAGCATCGCCCGGCCCGGCGACCTGCTGCACAACATCCGATCGGCGACCTACGAGCGCGTCATGAGCGAGCACGGGCTCGCCGATGAGATCGCGGTCGCGACCAGCTTCTACAGCGAGAAGGGTGGCTACGACGGCGCCCGGCGACTGCTGAGCCGTACGCCGCGCCCGACGGCGATCTTCGCCGGAGCCGACCAGGCGGCCCTCGGCGCTCTCGCCGCCGCCCACGAGGCGGGCATATCGGTCCCGGGGGACGTCTCGGTCGCCGGCTACGACAACACTCATCTGGCGGCTCTGCCCAACATCGCGCTGACCAGCGTCGACCAGGACGGGGGCGAGATGGGCCGCGCGGCGGGCAAGCTCCTGCTGGAACGCGTCGAAGGCCGCATGACACCGGTGCGTTTTTCCGTCACCCCCAGCCTGGTCGTCCGCAGCTCAACGGCCGCGCCGCCTGTCTCATAGGCCATCGCGGATCAGTTCGTCGCGAAGGGCGCGGCGAAGGATCCTGCCCGAGGGCGACCAATGAGGACAGGTTGTAGTCGTCGACCTCCGGCGCGGTGGTGAGAACCGGGACGGCCGGTGGCGTCAGGTGCGCCCGGGTCACCAGTCCATGAGCGAGACGGTCATCGCGCTGGAGCGCCGGGAGCTCATCGTCCGGACCCCCGCCCCGCCGGCGAACGCATCCTGCGGATCGCCCTCACCGAAGCCGGTGAGGAGGTCTTCGCGCGGTGCGGGGCGGAGGTGGACGCCGTCGAGATGCGCATGCACGCCGAGATGGACGGCGCCGACATCGCGCGGCCGCGACAGTCCGTGGTCCGGCTGACGAAGGCACTGCGACTTCCCGCCGCGGACGACCGCTCCTGAGCGCGCCGCCGCCTGGCGCCCACGCCGCCGTCGTCCTTCCGGAAATGCCGGCAGGTGAGGAAAACGTTACCCGACAGATTCCTCTATCGACTAGCTCATCTGCCAAAACCCTGGAAACCGTTACCCAAATATTGCCTTGACACCCTCTCAGGTAACGCCTACGTTAACCGCATCGGGGAGTCGCTTAAAACGATTCAATAACCCTGGAGGGTGTGTGAAGACCTCCCACCGCACGCTTGCCGCGGCCCTCGCCGTGCTCGCAACGGCGGCCCTGACCTCGTGCGGATCCGGCGCGGAACCCGCCGCCGACGGCACCGTGACCCTGACCTTCATGACGGGCAGCGACCAGTCGACCGTGGACACCTCCAAAGCGCTGGCCGACGCCTTCATGAAGGCCAACCCCCGCATCAAGATCGAGGTGGAGAATCAGCCGGGCGGCGGCGAAGGCGACAACGTCGTCAAGACCCGGCTGTCCACCGGCGAGATGACGGACGTGTTCTGGTACAACTCCGGCTCGCTGCTGCAGGCGCTCAACCCGGCCCAGACCCTCGTCGACCTCACCGGCGACCCCGTCCTGGCCAACGTCCAGCCCGAGTATCTGCCCGTCGTGACGCAGGGCGGCAAGGTGTACGGCGTCCCGGCCACCACGCTCGCCGGCGGCGGCATCCTCTACAACCGCAAGGTGTACGAGCAGCTCAAGCTGGAGGTGCCGAAGACCTGGGCCGAGTTCATGGCCAACAACGAAAAGATCAAGGCGGCCGGGATCACCCCGGTGATCGGCACGTTCAAGGACACCTGGACGTCGCAGATCTTCGTGCTCGCAGACTTCCACAACGTGCGGGCCGCGGTGCCGAACTTCGCGCGGGACTACACCGCGGGCAAGGCCAAGTTCGCCACCACCCCCGCCGCCGCGGGCGGATTCCGGCACCTGGCCGACGTGCACGCCAAGGACTACCTCAACGAGGGCTTCGGCTCGGCCACCCTCGACCAGGGCCTGAAGATGCTGGTGGAGGGCAAGGGCGCGCACTACGCGATGCTCAGCGGGCTGCTGCCGCCGCTGCTGGCGACGTATCCGCAGACGGCCACCGACGTCGGCCTCTTCGGCGTCCCGGGCACCGACGCGGCCAAGCACGGCGTCACCGTCTGGGAGCCGCCGGCCATCTACATCGCCAAGACCACCGAGAAACTCGACGCGGCCAAGAAGTTCCTGGCCTTCGTCGCCTCGCCGGCGGGCACGGAGGCGGTGAACACGGCCGTGCAGCCGTCGGGGCCGTATCGCGTCAAGGGCGCCAAGCTGCCCGACGACGCCATCCAGGTGGCCAAGGACCTGCAGGCCTACATCGACAGGGGCGCCACCACGCCCGCGCTGGAGTTCCTGTCCCCGGTCAAGGGCCCGTCGCTGGAGCAGATCACCGTCGCCGTCGGCTCCGGGCTGACCAAGCCCGCCGAGGGCGCCGCCCAGTACGACCAGGACGTGGCCAAGCAGGCCAAGCAGCTGGGGCTGGCAGGGTGGTGACCGAACACCACGCCGGGCCCCGTACGGGGCCCGGCGTGACGCACGGGCAGCGGCACGCCCGCCCGGCGGTCAGGCGCAAGTCGGCCTACCCGTACGCGCTGTACCTGCCGGCCGCCGTCGTCTACACCGTGATCTTCCTGGTCCCGACGGCGATGGCCTTCTACTTCGCCCTCACCCGCTGG